>NZ_CAWUDN010000020.1:0-92948 GCF_963920915.1 Nostoc sp. PCC 9305 | reverse complement strand
TAAGATTAAAAATAAAGGTAATGCTGTTTATTAAATTTAGCTGCGCATCAGCTTAGTTCTTTGGGTGAAAAAGGTTTCGTCATGTAGTCATCAGCACCGAGTTCTAGCCCAGTGATTCGGTCTGCTACATCTGCCAAGGCTGTTAGCATAATAATTGGTACGTCTGATTGTTTCCGTAATTCTTGACAGACACCGTAGCCATCCAGCTTTGGCATCATTACATCTAGAACTATTAAATCAGGGCTCAACAAGCGAAAAGCTGACAAAGCTTCTTCACCATCACTAGCTGTCACTACGCTGTAGCCAATCATCTCTAGACGCGTCTGTAAAATTCGACGGATGCTGGCTTCGTCATCGACTACTAGGATTGTGCCTTTATCACCTGATAAGTTTCTCAACGCTGTTCCTCCACAGCGAGAACTATTAACCCTTCATTATCTGCTTATTATGAGTCAAAAACGCAATCACATTTTTGACCTACAGTCATGAGGAAAGAAGCGATCGCTTGATACTTGCATCTGTGCAACAGATTATGCTGGTGCATCTACCCGAAAACAGATTTGTACACAATTAATAAATTCTTCAGCAAGAGACTCGTATTTTCCATAGTTTTGGTGTACTTTATTAATTCCGTGCAATTATTAATACTCATCTTCTCCCAAATTTACTCATTCAAATTTTAAGCGATTGCACTGCTTTGGGATCTGATCTGTAGGCAACGCCAACGGGGAGATGAAGGCGAGAAATCGGGTTGCGATGGCTCCAATTGATTACTTCTTTTTCCAAGAAGCGAGAGTTGGGTACAATAATTGAAACGTGGTCAAGGGTACGAATCTCGGTACTTCGGGCACCGATTCGCTCGACAATACCTGTATATTCCCCTACTTCCACAAAATCTCCAACCTGAATGGGACGCTCAAATACTAGTACTAAACCACTGCCAAAATTCTTAGCAATATCCTGTAAACCAAAGCCAATTCCAACGCTTAAAGCACTTGCTAAAATTGTCAAAGAGCTAATGTCAAGCCCCCAGATTTGTAGCAATACCAGTGTGCCAATAAAAATTAGACCATATTTTAAAAGTATTATAATCGCTTCTTGAGCGCCACGATTGATGACAGTAAAAGATAGAATCCGAGAACGTAAAAAATTGGTTACAGTTCCAGCAAAGATAACTAAGCC
Source organism: Nostoc sp. PCC 9305 (assembly GCF_963920915.1). Taxonomy (NCBI): domain Bacteria; kingdom Bacillati; phylum Cyanobacteriota; class Cyanophyceae; order Nostocales; family Nostocaceae; genus Nostoc; species Nostoc sp. PCC 9305. The sequence goes on along the minus strand of NZ_CAWUDN010000020.1, from coordinate 91,766 downwards.
AAACAACAAACCAACCAAAACGATTAATTCAGTAAGAGAATAAGGATTTTTTCCCAACGTCAGAATCGGTGAGGTGAAACTGGTAATCAGAATATTTGAAATTTGATAGCTCCATTGACGAGTGAAAGGAAAGAGATTAGTGATATAAAGAATCGCACTCATCCAAAGTGCGAACCGCATACTTGCCAACACTAATTTAAAAAATAATTCTAATACTTTAAGGGTTTCCGAATTAGGTATGGCATTGCTAGTTGTTAAGCGAAGTGAAGCTACTCGGATAAATTGATGCTTAATCCATCCTAATAGCCAACTAAATCCCACAGTTATGAGTAAAATTACTGCTGCGATAAAAGTTGTTTGTTGAAGATAAGTTCTAGTTCGCTCTAAATGAGCTTGCTGTAAGGCTTCTTTGATTTGCTGCGCCCAAATGTTAGCCTGCTCATCAAGTGTACTACCTGGTAAAGTATCTTGTTGTGTAACTGTTAACAGATAGCGGTCATTTAATAAAATAGTAGGTAGCTGGTTGCGTTTCTCAATTTTAACTTGAATAGACTCAGAAGTGGAAATCACATTTTTTAGTTGTGAGTTGATTAAATTTGTCCGTTCTTGAGCGCTATACTGACCAGAATCGCTGATCCTAAAAAGCTGTTGTCCATCCAAAATAACTGGAGCTTTAGTTAATGCTTGAGAAACGACAGGAGTGAACCAGAAAACTAAAACAAAAGTTAGTACTGTAATGAGAATATTTAAATATTTTAATGGTAGTCGCAAACGATGAAAATCAAACATAAAGACTCTAACAAAATATTTTTACTTCCGCTAATTAATATTAACTATATTTCCTCGAAATCAAATTATTTTTGTAATGGTTTCTATTAGCATCGCTTTTCATGGACTAGAGACACTCATTTTGTCAGGTAGAATGGAGACAGGATAAGAAGAGTAATCCTCTATAGCAATTCAATGGGTAAACGAAAGAGAAAAAATCACAATCCACCCTTCCCTTGGATGGTAAAAAAAGAAAATCTGTTCATTGCTCCTACTGGTAACGAAATAGTTACAGATGCTGGATGGGAGAAAATTTCATTTGAAGAAGCCAGAAAACTATTTAGTCCCGAAACTTTTCAAGAGTGGTACGAACTGTTCTTAGAAAATATAGATATCTCGGAAATACTTTCAGAATCTAATGTAGATATAGATTTAGATGATGAATCAGCAATAAATAACTTTTTACTTCGGAGCCAATGGACACCAAAACAAGTCAATTTAGTTGTAGCGAAGGCTATCTATAAAAATCATGCCTGGGTAAGAGGATTACTGATTTCTACACCTGATGCTGAAGAACACAACTTTCACAATTATGAAATGGAGGCAATTCGTTTAGGAGTCCAATTGCGAAAATACATCTTTGAGGATATTCCAGTAATTAATGACTGCAAAAATGCTGTCAGATATTTACATGGGAGATACGCCCTCATTGGCTGGCAACCAAGAAATTGTGTGACAGCAGCTCACAACCTAAAAATATCTCAAGCTACTAAGGTTTACAATGAACTTCTCTGGGATGAAGATTGGCTAGATGAAGAAGACGAAATTTATTAGTCAAGAGCAAAAAACTCTACAACACTGGAAAATATACTCCCCATTACTGATGACTGGATAATAATAGAGTTACTGGGAAATAAGACCAGAAATCTTTGAAGAGCTTAACAGCGATGGCGTAACCATCATGAGCCAGTGGCGAAGTGGCGATCGCTCTAGTAATAACGTAGCGTGGGTATGGCGTAGAGGCTCTTTCAAGCGATTTATGGACGGATGCTTGGAGCGGGATAAAGCACTTAACAGAAATTGTTAAACTTTTTTATTCCCCTAGACTAAGGCAACCGCCTGAGCAACTTTTGTAAACTATCTTTACACCAAGTCAAAGTTATAGTTGCATTGTGCCTATAATAAGTTACGGCTAACTATAACTGGAAGTTAGCACTCTGTAAATGGTTATCGCTTGGATTACGCATCAAAGACGATACCAAAGACAAGCAAAATTCATCGGCAGCGTAATAGTTTGTATTCCGTTGCCAACATGCACCCTCCGCGATCGCATGTTGGTGAAAGTGTTGTATATCAAGGAAAGTGGTTTTTATCGTAGTTTATATCGGATAAAAGATAAGGGTATCTTATTTTGTGTTGTAGTCTTGTATTACGATGTAACTTAAAGCATAATATGAGCAAACTACTCATTTAATGGTTTCAATCATGGCAAAACCAACCATTCAAATACCAGATGAACTAGTCAAGCATTTAAAACCAAAGTAAAACTGCTTACCCCAATTGCTTTGGTTATTCATTGGATAGTTCGTATGGCTCGTGATTTATTCCACAACATTGTGAGGTCTGCATTAGAAAAAGAGGGTTGGATAATTACAGATGATCCGCTCAATATTAGGTGTGGCGGGGTTGATGTCCAAATTGATTTAGGTGCAGAGCTACTTCTAGCTGCCGAAAAAGCAGGAGAAAAAATAGCAGTTGAAATCAAAAATTTTGTGAGTGCCTCAAAAATTTCTGAATTTCACATGGCGTTAGGACAATTTATTAATTATCGGACTGCATTACGTGCAGAAGAACCTTCGAGAAATTTATATTTAGCTGTACCATTGGTCACTTATAATGATTTTTTTAATTTGCCTTTTATTCAAACTGTAGTCAATGAAAACAAATTGAAGTTAATTATTTATAACCTTGAGACTGAGGAAATAGATCAATGGATAAGTTAAATGAATACCGTACAAAAGTTAAGCAATTATTAACTAAGTATATCGAGTACAAGCCTAGTTATGGAGATGTAGAAGTCGAACAGATTTTTGACGTAGAGTATGACCATTATCAAATTATTAGCATTGGATGGAACAATCAAAAACGGATCTATGGCCCAATAATGCACCTAGATATCAAAAATAATAAAATTTGGATTCAACAAAATACAACGGAAGTAGATATTGCTTTAGAATTGATAGAAATGGGTGTACCTAAACAAGATATTGTCATCGGTTTTCATACTCCTAAAATGCGTCAACTATCGGGATTTGCTGTGGAATAAACATGATACAAAACGCAGAATGTTTGCCACTATTACGATTGAAGATGTATTAGTTAATAGAGAGCTATGAAGTAGTAAAATGATCACTTTATTTGGGATAAAATCGGGTTAAATTTTGTTGTGATAGCCACAAGTTATCAATCATGCTTTATTACAAACTAGTAGGACATACCCCTGTTGCTGTTAATTCATTGTCAGAGTGGCAAGATTATTTACACTCAGTACAAGATTCAGGACAACATCTAGTTGCCGAAACTATACTTGGGGATGCCAAAGTATCAACTAGTTTTTCGGGATTCGATCTCACTTTTGGAGATCCCCCGTTGCTTTTTGAAACGATGGTTTTAGGCGGGCCTCATCACGGGAGAATGCAGCGTTATTCTACATGGGAGCAGGCACTAATCGGTCACGATCGTACCGTCGTAGAAGTCATGACTACCTCACTACCAGATGAGTAGTCTCAAATCAATACAGAGTTATATTTAATACTTAATACTTAATAATTTACATAAAACTGGATGAACTACAGCGCAGATTCCTTGCCTCCCATCAAACTCATTGCTCTTGACGCTGAAACGGTATCGCTCTCTGGGCGCACGGCTAGTACAAGACCACCAACCGATATTCGGTGGGTAAAGGTGCTGGAATTTTTACGCAGCAACAATCTCGCACCCAACAGCCGCAAACTCTACGAACGCGAACTCAAAAGGTTTTTGGCTTGGAGTGAGCTACATTATCATGAACTGCGTCCACGTCACCTTGCGCTATATAAAGAATATCTCCGTGATGAAATACGTACAGATGCAGGTAAACCGCTTTCAAAAAGCAGCATCAATGCGGGAATTGCGGCACTCAAAAGCTTTTTCAAATGGATGTGTTACACGTATCCTGAAATTATTACTACTAATCCTACACTAGGGATAAAACTGGAAAAAGTACCACTGCCACCAGCTCAGAGTTTAACCCCAGAACAAATGGAACAGGTTTGGTCAGCGTTGGAATTGTTGGGAGAAACAAAGCAACGCGATACAGCACTGGTTCACATTCTTAGTCATGGACTGCGGGCTGGGGAAGTTGTGCAGCTAAATGTTGGCTCATTTGATGGCAAGCTGCTATTTTTACCAGACACCAAAACCAATGAACCACGCTTAGTTCCACTGCGAAAAGAGAGCCGGGAAGTTTTAGCAGATTATTTACAATTACGCTCACAGCAAGGAGAGGTGTTGTCCAGCCTTAGTCCACTGATGATTTCACACCATGCTTCGTACAAAGGTGAAGGCTTAAGTTATCACGGCATTTACTTTGCTGTAGAAAAAATTGGTGAAATAGCTCACATTGAGGATTTACATCCTCACTCCTTTCGCCACACCTATGCCACTGACTTATTGCTATTGGGAGTTGACCCCAGCCATGCCCGTAAGCTGACTGGACATCAAAGCGAGAAAGCCTTTCGGCGCTATACCCTTCGCAGCGAACAAGAAGCTGCGATCGCTGCTTATTATCGGGCAATCGGTGAGGAGGCAGAACAGTAGAGGATGTTCATCGGCTAGAGTGGTACGTTGAATTAAGGAAATACAAACTATGTCTAATTCTGAAAAAATTATTCACTTTGTACCAGAATTAGGGCATGATCTTGCTCATGTATTAAGTTTATGTGGTCAAACAATTAGTTGTTCAGATGCTTGCAATATGTTTACGAACTGTCCTATTTGTCAACAAAAACTACGTAAGACAGTAGAAAAACGTATAGAACAATTTTATCCGCAACCGGATTTTAGTAGATACAACAAAAAGTGACCGAAACAATTCAAAATTAAAAATTCAAAATTCAAAATTGAAGAATAGCTCAGTAATTTTGAATTAATTAATTCAGCTTACTTGCCTCTAAATTCATTTATGGAGATAAAGATTTATAAACTTGTTGTTCTGTGCCCATGCATCTATGCATGGGGTATTAATTTTGAATTTTGAATTTTGAATTTTGAATTTTGAATTCGAGCGAAGCGAGTGACACACTCGCATACCCAAGCCGCGCTATAGGTGTGGAAGTATGTTACGGAGGAATCAAAAGACTAAACGATGCCCAAGCCGTTAGATCCTAAATGTCAGCTATGCGCCAAACTACCCGCAGCTAAGGCTAAGGTGCTGCATGGGCCAGAAGGTGATAGCTGCTGGAATCCGAAGGTCTGTCACAATCGCCGTTCGTTTTACCGCAACAAAAGTAAAGATGATTCGGCACAAATTGATGCAATCGCAGTCGAACCACCAGCAACATATTTTGCAATACTGTATTTGTATAAAGAACCAGGGGATAAACCATTACACGCTATGTCGGCAGAACTCTGGCTAGGGCAAAAGCCTATTTGTCGCCTGGAACCAATTCACTGTTTTGGGCTAACGGCTGGCAAGATCCGCACCTATACAGATCAGGTGTTACAGGCTTTTGCAAAACAATACAGTGTTTCACTATATCAATATAAGGATATGTTTGAAATTACCTCAAGTTACTGCCCAGTTCGTCCTTGCCCGTTACATCCTGAATCCTAGAGATGACCACATACCGCCAATTAACAATTTGGGATGTGCTGGATGAGTTGTCCGAATCTCCACCAACTTCTTCTCTTGATCCTATGTGGGATTGTTTGGATGCCGAGCTAGAAAGTTTACCCTTGGAGGCACAGTTATCAACCGCAGCGCTTGCCTTCAGTCAAATTGCGGATATTCTTAAGTCTCGTGCCGAAGTGCTGTTGCAAGATACCCGCGATCGCAATAGTCTTTTGGGGCCAATTGTTAGCACCGATCTCTTTGCTGGTCTAGTGCGGACAACAATGCACCTAGATTTAGATGATTTGATTGAACCGGAAACACCACAAACCTTTAAACCACACGGCACACACCAATTTTCATATCCTAACCAGGAGGGTGATTCTGTAGTAGCAACTGTTGAGAAAGCGAATGTTTTGGCAATGCTTGATGAGGTAACAACTTTAGAAGATGTCCGCAATTTGGCATCAGATGAGGATGTGGAAAAATGGCAGAGCGCCATCGCTAACCATCTGATAAATGTCAAAGATGAGATTTCTTTGGTTAAACTGCAACGTGTGTTGCAAATGCCGATGGTAGAAGTATGGTTAGGACTATTGCTGGGTGGGTTTACATTAGAACAGCGTGGTGATTTTTATAACAGTCGGAATATTTGGGTAAAAAGTTCTCCAATCACTAACACCTACCCGATTTGATTTCAAATTTTGAACTTTCAAGCTGCTTTGACACTCAATAAATTCATCAAATTCATCACTTCTGCTGCTGACAAACCAGGTTGTACTCTCTCTCAACAGCCACCAGCAGCAAAGCTTGCAAGGACGACAGATACGGTTTGGCAAAATCCCCAATTCTTGCAACTGCAAAATACTTGAAACCCTTGATTTATCGTTACAATAGTATTAGTAGTTAATAACCCCCAGAGGGTTAGTCTGAGTGCTATTGAGCTTACTCGTCGTTAGAAGATTCCTTATCTTCTTCGTCATCCTTGTCAAAATTTGTATTGCTGAGGGGGACTTATGGGTGAATCGAAACGCCGAAAGGCAATATTAGGCAATCACTATGGTTTGCCTAATATTTTCAATGAAGTCCAATCAATGTGGACGCAGATTAATTTCTCGCTCAAGCGAGTCAAAGATTCTGATAATGGATGTTTACTTGTTCAGTGTTCCAACAACGACCGAGGATTCCATCAAGACACTATTGCCCAAATTCAAAAAGAAATAGAAAATTGGAAATGTGATTTGGATATTCCTATCTTGATCCAAGTTCTCCCGAGGGAAGTTAAAAATTCAGAAACTAAACTTTTTGATGGGTTCGTTACCCTTTGGTGCAATTGTCCTGAATTTGAATTGTGGCGAGAAATATTTGAAAGTGAACTCGTTAAGTAAACTTTGTTGCATTAAATTATTGTTTCCTCGCTGCACCATTATTTCTGTTGCTTCCACTCGATTTTGTACTCCCGTTCCACAGCCGCCAGTAATTTTGCCTGCAACGAAGATAAATAAGGTTTTGCTTGTTTCCCAAGCCCCTGCAACAGCCAATCCACAGCCTCGTCACGGGTCGCCACTTGATGCAACTGCCGTAACCTCATACATAGCTGCTGCATGAATCTACAATCTTCATCAAGTAATTCCAGTGATTTCAGGTGTTCGATTTTTACGGTATAGTCACCGTCCCATATCTGGAGTGTACAACTGTATTCTCCAACATGGCTGACTACGCCCCAATAACCCGCTTTACCTCTCAAGTCTGGGTTATCTTTGGGCAGAAGAATGCATATTTCACCAATATTGTAAGGATTGGGTACTTTCGTCCTTTCGCGTATCCTATCCACTACGTCTTTCACTATGCGACCAGATGGAATCTTATTCCCAGCTTGCTCTACTGCCTGCTGCCAGACATCCGCTTGCACAGCCGGTTCCAACTCGGCTTTCGCCAAAAACCGCAGTTGTCGTTCGTTGGTCGGCATTGGAATTTGCCGACCATTGGTCGGCAAAAACTTTTGAAGATTCTCGTAAACAGCAGTAGCCGAAATCTTCAAGTACGCCGCGTCACGACTATAACCAAAGCGATCACGGCAGTATTCTTCAAAAGTCTGGTGCGTGGAACGGTATAGCCGTCTGTCTCTCAACTCCATCAGCGCCTGACCTGCTGACAAAAATGCCCTTTCTACCTGACGTTCCAATTGCAAGCGTAAGCTTTGTTCTTGGTCGGTCAACTCTCTTACTTCAACAGCTGTCACCGTAATTGTTGCTGAGGCTGGGTTGTCTTCGCTAGAAGTATTTTCGGGAGCAGAGTCAGTCGCTGGCTTTGGTTCCCCAGATGCCGCAGGGATAGCTTTCTTGCGTCTGGATGGCGGTTTGTTCATTGTCGTCTAGGTTGAAACCTGTAGTTTTTACTCATCGGGTTTGAGATGAGTTGTAATCCACACTCGATATTAAGTTTTGTTTAGAATTAAAAGGCTTATTTAAATTTTTTGAGCAAAGAAAAGAACCGATAAATAGGGTTTAGTAACATATCCACCGTAAGCATTTAATATCTGTATAATGGCATCAGAGAAATCCTGCTTTTCAGTTTCAGTAAATTTTTGATAAGCAGTTTGAGTTTTCAGAAGACCTAGATATCGCTCTGCATCATAATTAATAGACCAAGGATATTGTTTAATCACTAAGTTTTTGAAACAAAAACTATTCAATATCCAGTTTTCTCTTTTTTTTATTAGTGCTTCAACTGAGGATGTTTTAGCATTAGATATTGTTGTAGGTACATATTTTTGAAATATTTCTTTGAGCGCCTGAAATATTGAAGTATCGGGTAAAATAGAGAAATTCCAAAAAAACGCAATATAACCTTTTTCTTTTAAAGCTTGTGCAACTTTTGGATACCCTTTTTCACGATTTACCCAATGAAAGGCTTGGGCAGATATTGCTAAATCAAAAGCTTTTGGGCGTAAGTTCCAATCCTCTAAAGTAACTGTCTCAAATGTTACTTTTGGATATAAACGCATATTTTGAGATGCTATTGCAATCAGTCTTTCACCTGGCTCTAAACAGTAGATGGCATAGCCCTTTTCAGCAAACGGAACAGTTCCTTTACCAGTCCCTGTTCCAATATCTAAAATTGAAGCTGAATCTGTAAGATTAGCCATCTCAATTACATCTTCAATCAATTGAGATGGATAGCTAGGGCGTGCTGCATCATAGATTTCTGCAACTTCATTAAAGGAGTCACTACGTTTTCTGTTCATCATTTATAAATCCACAAAGGTCTTTTGCTTCCGATCACTTTTGCTCGGATTTCACAAAATATTAACAGTTTTACCGCTAGAGAAAAAGCCTCTGGCTCCAATCCAATTTGACAAGACGCTACCGCTAATATTAATCTGTATAATTGGTAATTATTCGGGTGCAGGGTGCAAGTCTGTACTAAAAATAATTCAGAAACCAATCGATAAACTTTTACCATGATTTATGACAAAAGCTTTATCCTGGCTTATCAAGGGCAGCACTTTGTTTTGTCTATTGCCTTGGGAGCCAATTGCGGCACAAATTGTTCCGGATACAACCCTAAGAGTCAACTCCAGCGTCACACGAGAGGGTAATGATACCAGCGCGATAACGGGAGGAACCCAAGTTGGAAGCAATTTGTTCCATAGCTTTGGACAGTTTTCTGTACCCACAGGAAGCGCAGTCTACTTCAAAAATGCCCCAGACATCCAAAACATTTTGACAAGAGTGACGGGTAACTCAATATCTAATATTGATGGTTTAATTCGAGCTAACGGCATAGCCAACGTATTTCTTATTAATCCCAATGGGATTATTTTTGGGCTGAATGCTTCACTGAACATTAGCGGCTCGTTTTTCGGCACTACTGCCAGTAATATTAAATTTGCTGATGGCATCTCCTTTGATGCTAAACCCCTTAGTGGTGCAGAACCGTTGTTGACAGTGAGCGTGCCTGTGGGATTAGGATTTGGGACAAATGCTGGAAATATTCGCGTCTTTGGAGACGGCCAAGGTATAAGAAAAACTTCAGAACTCATAGATACTAGTTCTGGTCTGCGCGTACGGCCAAATCAAACCTTAGCTTTGGTGGGTGGTGATATAGTACTCTCACACGGAACGCTTAAAACGACAGGGGGACAGATTGAATTAGGCAGCGTGGCTGGAGCGGGTTTGGTCAATCTGATTCCTACAGATAAAGGCTGGACATTAGGATATTCAAGCATCTCAGCCTTTGGAGAGATCCAGTTATCTGGAGCAGCAGCAGTTGATGCCAGTGGAAATGGTGGTGGCAATATTCAAATACAAGCCAGGAAGCTAATGCTAGACGGTGGTTCTCAGATTGAGTCCAGCACATTAGGAGCAGGAACGGGAGGAACATTGAAAATTAATGCTTCAGATTCAGTGAACTTGGTGGGATTAACAGAAGTTGATTCATTTTTCAACACTGGTATATCAAGCCTTGTTTACCCAAGAGCTACCGGAGCTGGTGGCAACATCAATATTGAAACTGCGCGGTTAAATGTCCGGGATGGAGCAGGGATCGCTGCTGGTACGTATGGCTTCGGAAATGCTGGTTCCATAGAGGTCTTAGCTCATGATTCAGTAGAAGTGCTGCGAAAACCAACAGCCAATGCAGGCAGTTCCATAACAAGTTTGGCCCAACGAGGATCTACCGGATCTGGCGGTAACATCAAGATTGAAACTACGCGGTTAAGTTTACGCTCTGGAGGAGTGATATCATCAGGCACATTTGGGCAGGGTTCGGGAGGCAACGTATCTATAACTGCTGACGAAGAAGTGCAAGTAACCGGAAAGTCATTAACTGGTAATTCTCCTAGCAGAATATCAGCTCGAACTGGAGGAACTGGAAAGGCCGGAAATCTGACAATCGAAGCAGAACGATTAACTGTCACTGATGGTGGGAGAGTAAATATTGGTGGTGAAAAAATTCCAAAAAATCTCAACTTTCAGCCAGGACAAGGAGATGCAGGAACCCTCCGAATCAACGCAGACAGTATCAATCTAGACAGAGGTACTATCACAGCTGGCACAGAGAGGGGCACTAATGGCGAAGGAGGCGACATTTTCTTACACTCTGGTGACTTAAAATTACGTGACAGTATCATTACTGCGACTGCTGGGGGTAATGGCGACGGCGGCAACATCACTATCAACACAGATATCCTAGTTGCAATAAAAAATAGCAGCATCACCGCAAATGCCTTTGAGGGTCGTGGTGGAAATATCACAATTAATGCTAAGGGACTTTTCTTTTCCCCTGATAGCTTGATTACAGCTAGTTCCAAGTACGGAATTAAGGGTACGGTTAAATACAACATCGCTGATACTAACATTTACCCTACTCAACTAAAAGCAGAGGTAATTCCAATAACTCCTGAAATCACCCCAGTTTGTCAGGCACGAGCAGGCACAGAAGTAAATAGTTTTCGAGTTAGTAGTACTCGCAATCTCCAATCTAAGCCTAACAACCTGATGTATAACAATGTTGAGCAAAGTAGCTCTGTTCCAGTTCCAGCTTTTAATAATTCACATAATCCAAAATCATTAATAAGTAACCAAGCTACACAAATCATAGAAGCCAACGTTTTGATTCGGGATTCTCAAGGTAATTTAGTTTTGACGACAGACCAAGCAAATCCAACCTGGGAGAAAGCTTCACTGTCTGCAAGTTCTTGTTTTTCAGGATCTCAGCGGTAAAAAGATATAAAAATGATCTCACCTCAATGTTGCTTTAAATATCTTTTCTCAGGCATTCTAGGGCTGTCTATAATTTTAATTCAATCATCTTCCCCTGCCCAGACTGTAAAAAAAGAAAAAGAATTTCTCAAAAATCAAGCGGCATCCCTGGCTTCTTCAGGTCACGAACAATTAGCTCTAGATCAGGCGAATGAAGCTTTAAAAACTTGGCAGGAATCTACGAAAATTTATCGCCAACTAAACGATCAAGAGGGAATTACGGAAAGCCTGATTAATCAAAACCTTGCTTTCCAAGCATTAGGATTACACAAACAAGCTTGCAATATACTTTTAGAAGCTTTAAAGTTGAATACAAATCTAGGTCTTTGTGATACGACTTTGCAACAACCCGCTCTTGCTGAGAAAGAGCAACTGACGACATTAATTAATAAGCAGAAACCAACATCAGTTACCTTGCTTGGATTAAATAATCTAGGAGATGTCTTGCGGATTTTGGGGAAGTTAAATGAATCTGAAACAGTTCTACAAGAAACATTAACGCTAGCAAAACTTGTATCTTCATCAAAGATTAGTGGTATTTATCTGTCTTTAGGTAATATTGAACAGACAATTTATCAGCAATTACAAGATAAATATTCTTGGATAGAGGAACCACTTTTTCGAGAGCAGATTGCTAATATTATTCCACAAAAGGCGCAAAAATCACTCTTGTATTACCAAATACTAGAAAACATGCCAAATATCTCGAAATCAGCTAAACTGCAAGCTCAGTTAAATCATTTGACTTTACTGATAAATTTTGAAAAATGGCTAATTCATCAGCAAAATCAAGCGAACCTTTATCAGAAAGTTAATCAACAGATTCGAGTATTGGTAAATCAAATAGATGAAAATTCTTCTGCCTTTTTGGAGTTATCACCTGAGCCATCCATTCATGCTCGGTTGAATTTTGCTAATAACCTCAGCCAGATCCCAGATGAACAATTGAAATCAGTAGCAATTCGATATGCTAAATTAGCGTTGAAAATGGCTGAAACTATTAATAGTATCCGATGGTTATCCTATAGTTTTGGTACTTTGGGTAAATTATCAACTCAAACAGAACAAAAACAAGCATATTTTCAGAAGGCTTTAGGATTCGCTCAATCAATTCGGGCTTCGGATATCGCCTACCAATGGCAGCAGCAGTTAGGACTAATTTACCAAAAGCAGGGAAAAACTGAGTTAGCGATTCATAACTATAATGCTGCAATCAGAAACATGGCTGAAGTGCGTGATAGTCTTTTGTCAACTAACGGAGATTTGCAGTTCTCTTTTCAGTCAGAAATGGAGCCGACATATCGGAATTATATGCGATTGCTCTTAACATCACCTAATCCTGATTTAAAAAGAATAATAGAGATAAATGAAGAATTACAGATAGCACGGTTAGAAAACTTTCTCAAATGTGGCAAGCTTGACCTTGTTGCTTTAAATCAGCTTCAGAACCTCAATAGCGCCCCAACAGTAATTCACATTATTGATTTAGGGGATACTATAGAAGTAATTGTTCAGTCAACAGATGGCTCACTTTACCACCATTCTATTGAATCTAAACTAGTTCGATTCCAGATAGATCATCTTTTAGAAGCTTTACAAAATGAAAAGTTTTCTGAGGTTGGCGAAAGTAGCATAACTACCTCTTCTCAAGGAATTTTTGAAAAGCTAATTGCACCAATCAAAACACATCTACCCACATCAGGAACACTCGTATTCACTTTAGATAAATCTTTCCAAAGCATACCAATGGCATTGTTATATGATGGTCAACATTATTTAATAGAGCATTACAGTATTGCAGAAACTTTAGGTTCTAGAATTAGACAACCTAGAGCCTTGCATCAAAACCAGATGATAGCTTTAATAGCTGGACTATCAAAATTCAGTCCCAGTTTTACAGAGCCAAATGCACCTAAAAACATGGAGAATTTGCTTTCATCTAAACAAGAAATAGAAAATGTAGAAAAACAAACTAAATCCTCAGTAGCTTTGTTAGACAAGAAGTTTACCCTTAAAAGGTTCAAAGAAGAACTAACTCAAAATAATTTTCCTATTGTACATATTACTACCCACGGTCAATTTAGTTCTGATCCACTCAAAACAGTACTAGTAGCCTATGACAAACTAATTAATATTAAAGACTTTGACAGCTTAATCAGAGGTAAAACTGAAAATAGTCAAGATGCAATTGAGTTGCTTGTTCTCAGCGCCTGCGAAACAGCTAAAGGCAACAAGCAGTCAGCAATGGGTATTGCGGGAATGGCTGCTACCGCAGGAGCGCGTAGTACTGTTGCTACTTTGTGGCGTGTGGAAGCCGATTCTACCACTTTGCTTATGCAAGAATTTTATAAAGGTTTGAACAATGGCTTGCCAAAAGCAGAAGCACTACGTCAGGCGCAATTGAGTTTACTGTCAAATCCTAAATATAAGAAGGCTTATTATTGGGGTGGGTTCCTCTTGGTTGGAAGCTGGTTGTAAAATTCCACTAAATTTAGCCCTGATTGAGCTTTTTGTAACTCTTTTGAATTATTACTGCTTTTCGCTAACTCAGCTGCCATCAGGTATTCGGGTTTCGCCTCCTTTGGCAACTTGGCTTTCAGATAGCGATCGCCAAGTACTCTGTAAAGAGTCGGATTTCGCCTATTAGTTGCTGTTGCCGTTTTTAACATCTCAATTGTTTCATTTAAAAGATTTTCTGCCGTATAAATAGCATCTACGTCAAGAATAGTTTCATCTGGAGGTAGACCTAAGTTTTTGATCCGTTTAATATTTTGTGCAATTTGTTCTTGGTAAGCTACAGACAATACGTCCACAAACGTTTCATCATAGCTAAAAGCTTCACCATCTTTATAAGCAAAAACATATATTGTATATGGAGTCCCAGGTTGAAATTCTTTTTCATCACTTGGGTAGGTAAGCCAAGTTTGAGTTACAACTTTTTCCCACCCAAACTGGTAACTTTTTACTTTGACTTTGTAAGAAGTAGCACCCTTAACAGCAGTCCAAGTTATTTCTGGACGAGAATTCAATGTTGATGTGCTATAAGGAGAAATGATTATTGGCTCATCGCTCCCTTCTGTGCCACCTTTTCGTATGTGACACGCATTAGTATTGGTTGGATTGCAAGCGGATAAGGCTTCGTCAGGCTCTGCACATTTATCAAGAGGAATAGTTCCACTAGATAATTTTAAAATCTTTCCAGAACTAAAGCATAAAAATTCTACATAATCACCATTCACAACTTCTATTGTATCTCCCTTACAAATTAAGCTCCCTGCTGACAAGTGCTTGTTACCCTTACTTATTATCCTTCCCATTTGTGGATCACAATGAACCTGATTTCTTCTTACTCTTATGAGCGGTACATTTGCTAGCAATGGTAGATGAATTAGTATTAGAGAAGTTAAACAGCACATTCCCCAAAAAGACATCAGCTTTTTCATTGTTTTACAAACATAAATGGTTTGAGCATCTTATCATTTATCAAGTATGCGATCTAGCAGTTCTTGTCTCCAGCGAAACACTTCTGGTAGACTAGATTTAGTCAAGATACAAGCATCTATATAAGCTCTGGCGTAATTAAATTGACCTAATGATTCTTCTACTTGAGATAGCAAACAATATGCATCTGTTCTTTCGCTATCTAACTTTGTCGCTTTTTCTAGATATTTTGCGGCTTCAGTTAACTTATTTTCCATTAACCTTGCCCATCCTAAATCTTTATACAACGATGCTTGTAATTCCCGATTGTTAGTTTTCTGCAAACCTTTTAAAGCTAAACTAGCTGCTGCTCTATAATCACCCTTTTTATTTTTCAATCTTGCTAAAGCCGCAACAGCAAACATAGCTTGATCGCTACTTCTAATAGCGATTTCATATTGCTTTTCTGCTAAATCATATTCTCCCTGTCCATCATAAAAATCACCTAATCCGTAATGTGATTCCCATTTGTTAGGCTTTAACTTAAAAATTATTTCGTAAGTTTTGTTAACACAATTATAGTCATATAACTGCTGACACGCAATTGCTAAATTATTATAAGCAGTATCGTCCTTCGGGTTGTACTTTATAGCTAGCTCGTAATTTTTTCTAGCAATCTTAGGGTCATTTTGATACTGTAAACCCTTCTCAAAGTAAAAAGTTGAGACTGAATTAGTTAAATTATGTCCATACTTTATTGCTCTTTGAAAGTCTTTTTCAGCATCGGCAATCCTACTTTCTTTATAAGCTTCTTTACCTTGAATCAAAAAATAATCTGCTACTGTGTATTTTAAGCTAGGATTCAAATATACTGCTTTTTGAAAATCCTTCTCAGCTTGGTCAAATTGATTTTCTTTATAAGCATTTTTACCGGAATCTAAATAATATTTTGCTACTAGAGGTAAAGATGCATATATCAAACCAACAATACTTAATAAACCTAATACAAACACACTAAGTTGAAACGGCTTTGATTTAATTACTCGATTAAGCTTTGATTGATTAGGTAAGCGCTCCAAACGCTGTATTATTATTTGAGTATTTTGTGGGCGCTGCCCAACAAAAGGAGCCATCATATCATCAAGTAAATCAGCCAGAAATTTATCTATGTGAAGTGCTTTATCTCTCCAAATTAGTCTTCCTGTCTGCTCGTCCATTTTGATTTCAATTAAAGAAATACCTGTGACTAAGTAAACAAAAGTTCTACCTAAAGCGTAAAAGTCTGACTGTGGTACGGCTTGTCCATGAATTTGCTCTAAGGGAGAGTAACAAGCTGTCCTAACAGCAGTTATTTCGTAACCATTACCGAATCCTGTAGTAGTTCCTCCACTGGTACTAACTTTGGCAAAGTAGGTTCTACTAAGCTGTCTTGCTCCACCAAAATCAACAAGTGCTAAATTCCCATCGGGTTGATGAACAATGTTTTCTGGTTTGATATCTCTGTGGAAGAAACCAGACCGATGAACTAAATCAAGAATCTCCATCAACTGCAATAACCATTCATAAGCCATTTCTTGGCTAATTCGTCCATAAGATTGTACCCACTGAGTTAAGTTCTCTCCTTCAAACTTATGCATAACTAGACAATGTAGTTCTAGAAGATTATCATTCAGCCTAAATGTGAAATAATCTTCCCTATTAGACTTGGGAATTCCAGGATGGTCTAGGATTTGTAATATGAGTGATTCTCTTTTAAGTAGCTCAACTAACTTAGAATCATCAATCCATCTTAATACTTTCATTACTCTTATTTGAGGCTGAGGATGTTCTTCTGTGCCAATATCCTCAATTTCAAAGACATCTGTGTAAGTATATGGATTTTGCTCCAAAGAACGCAACGGGCGCAGCAAACGAATACGCCCGTTTATTATCAATGGATTTCCACATGCTAAACAATTTTCAGCGCTATCAGGATTATGACGTTGGGTGCAAAGAGGATTTATGCAGTAGCCCACAAGGTAACTTCCCTTGTTTGTATTGTATCTGGTATTTTATGTACTAATCCCAATGGATCAACTAAAATATACTTCTTAATAGATGCTTGTAAACTATAACTAGCTTCTCGTTTGTTTGATTTACCAGCAATTTCAATTAATGAGCGTTGTTCTAAAACTTCTATTGCTGTTATTAGTTCAAAAACTGACAACTTGAAATCTACTCGCTCTTTTAAATTATCAATGAGTTTAGAGAATTGAATGGGAGTCGAGTTTTCTGACATTTCTTCTGCCAAATAAATCATTATTTGCCTTTGAAGATTACTTAAAAGTCCAACTTGTCCAAATTGCTGATGTAGCATTGTTTCAAGCTGAGGATCAATCATAGTAGTTTGATATCTAAAAAATGTTTTTACACTCCCCTCAAAAAAGCGATTAATTCTGTCAGCTAACGCTTCTAAACTTGATGGATTACCAGAATAATTTTCAATTAATCGCTTACATTCCTGCCCAGTTAAACCTTTTTCTTGTAATATTTGCATTCCAGCATTTACATCTAAACCTTCTAATTTGAAAGAGCGAATAGGTAGCCTTGTAGTAACAGAAGCAAATTCTTTTAAAGGCAACTGACTTGTTATAATAATGCAGCTTTCATGCTTCCCTTCTGTAAGTTTTAAAAGAAATTTTTCGTATTGTAATCTTTTTCCAAAATCATCTGCTAGCAATAGCTTTTCAAATCCATCAATTACTAGTAGACAACGATGTAAGTGAAGCTGTTTTGATAGTAAAGATATGCTATCTATAAAAGAAGTTTCACTTGCTTCTATGTCTACTTCAAAAATTTTATTTAAGTCAATGACTAACTCATCAATTGACAACGAATGATTAATTTTTTTCCATATTACACATTCATATATACTACTTAAAGAATCAAAAATTATTTCTTCAACCAATCTAGAGGCTAATAAAGTTTTTCCTATTCCTCCAACTCCAGTAAAAACTATACAGCGCTCTTTAAATAGAGTAATTTGTTTCTTAAAATAGTTAATTTCATCTTTTCGTCCATAAAAAGATTTTATTTTAGGCAGTTCCCCATAAATTCTAATATTGCCAACGAAACCATCGTTATCCAATCTGGATGCCTCTTCCTTCAGATAATCGCTCTTTGCTAGCTTAAGCAAAATAGATTTTAAAGATATTTTTGTTACTTTCACTCCATCACCAATAATTACTGAAAGCATACTCCATAGTGGTGGAGCTACTTTCTGCTGCAAATAGTATGCGTTATACCCCGAATCACTTGCCATCTCTTTATAATCTTTACTATCCCAAACTCCCTTAATAAGGACTTTTTCTACTTCTGTTAAATACCTTCCCGTAGATTGAAACACTTGTTCTTCTAATACTGCTAATACTCTTTTTACGTCTAAAACTTGGCTTGAATTCATGCCGACTTTTCCTTACGTAAGTAGGTATACATGAGGTTATATTTTACTCTCTAGTACTTAAAATATCTACAAAATTCACAATTATTAACTGAAGCTAGGTTCTCAAATTACCTTTCTAGGCTATATTGATTTAAATGCTACATCTTAATAGGGAGATTTAACGCATCTCTAGTACATTATCCGGTCTAGTTTGAGCATAAAAGTGTGAAAGAAGTTGACCAACGTCAACGAAGGAACACCGCCTGCGGGTATTTTTGATCACTGATTAACTCAATGGGTTTGTTTTGAAAAGCTTGTGTCTAGGTATCTTAACCTAAACCAAATATCTTCTGCTAATACATTTTAATTAAAGCTCTTACCTCGACTGAGTAAGATAACCAGAACTTCTGTAAAATCAAGCTAATTGAAAGGAGGCATGGAGGTGAAGATACAACAGTACAACTGTTTAATGCAGAAAGCGCCACTAGGGAGTCGCGCTTTCTACGTATTGCAAATTTCATATTGATCTAGAGCGGGTTTGATCTCGAAGGAACAAAAGAAGTTGTCGCTAAAGTTTGGCCACTGGTGCGACTACTAAATTGTCCGAGAGTTTTTACCGCGCTACCAGATCCATTATAGGGTCTGCCGCCTGGAAAGTCCATTCCCTGCGGTGTGTTTTTGCTGTCGAAATTCATAAATTTTAGGTAAAGTTAAGTTTGGTTAAGAAATATCCCGAATTTTGTAGTTAAAAGCAGTAGTAGCGCGAATAACAGTTATCAGTTACCAGTTATCAGTAGGGAGTAGACCTTTATTTGATAACTGTTAACTGTTGACTGATAACTGATACAACCCCCTCTGAACTTGTAAACCGAGTTATCAGGGGAAAATATCATGACAAACAGAGAACGCCCCAATAGCGCAGTGTTAGAGCGCATGGGGTCGATTGCAGCTTTCGCATGGCAATTTTATGCTGTGACGAAGGGAAATTTTCGGAATATCCAGGCTAGAGCAAGGGTTTCGCAGCTTGAAAGAGTTCTCTCTAAGGAATTCCGAGGGGAGAACCGATGAATTCAGCGACAACTGAATATCCAAACAATCTCACGGCTGCGGAATACCATGAGTTGTTAGCTGGTAGCGCCATTCATCCGGCGTTAATTAAGCGCAACTTCTTTCACGTTGAGGGAGAATCAGTTTATGATTACCTGTTCATATCTGATAAAATCCCACGCAAGAATGCGGGTCGGGTAACAGATGGATACATAAGGCAATATCAGCACCTATTACTAGGTGGGACGTGGATTCAGTCACTTGACCCGTTTAAAAACTGGCAACCAATGGAGTGGGGGCGGATTAAGCCGAACTTCCCTCGCATTGATTGGGAAAAAGGCAAGCCAGTTAAGTACGAATCACCCCCCAAAACCCCCAACCGCGTTACCTACTTTGATGTCGCTAACCCCATCTGGGACAAAGTTGCAAAGCGTTATTTAATTAAGCGCTATCATTCACTTTTAGCATTGCGCTTACTGGATCAACTCAATCCACTAATATTTTGGGAGTGGGTAAAGCAACATCCAGAGATTCCAGTTATCTTATGCGAGGGTGAGAAGAAAGCCGCTTGCTTGCTCTCTTTGGGGTTTGTAGCGATCGCACTTCCGGGAATTTGGAACGGGCGGGTCGGAAGACGGGATTTTGATGAACGGTTGCATCCTGACTTAGTACCAATGGCTCAGGCGGGGCGCAAGTTCATAATTCTTTTTGACTACGAAACTTCTTCTAAAACCAGGTGGTCGGTGTTTCAAGCCACTGTTCGGACTGCAAAAGCAATCGAATCGGCTGGTTCTGAATGTGAAGTTGCATTACTGCCGGGTCCAGAGAAAGGTGTTGATGATTTCGTGGTTGGTCGCGGTGAAGATGCTAACGCTCTACTGACCGCAATCATCGATGATGCTAAATCACTTGCTGATTACCAGCGCTCGTATCGGGCTAAAAAATGGGGGTTAAGCAAGTACAAACCAGATGTCACTATTAATGTCAAGTATCTCTCTGAGGCTTTGTGCATTCCTGAACTTGAAGAAAAATGCAATTTGCCTAAGCTTTATGATCTTGAAAAGGAACAACTTTTCACGCCATCTATAAAAGGACATCAAAGAAACAAGGAGTCTACGGATTCTGGCGGAGTTGATTCAGACAAATCGAAGAAATCCCCTACCTTCAATTTCCCGAAATCAGGACTAGTCGTACTCTGGAGCGATATGGGCACTGGTAAAACCCAACTCATGCGCTGGTGGCGTGACCAAAACCCCGACGCGCGGTTCCTCAACAATGGGCATCGCGTAAATTTGCTGAAAAATCTTGCCGAACGCTTGCAGACAGCGATGTACTCCGACTTGGGTTACACAGGTTTAGCCCAGGCTCAAGCCCTTAGTATTACTATCGACAGCCTGCATAAGCTGAATACTCAGTCTCTCACCTACGGTTGCATATTTATAGATGAAGCCTGCCAATACCTCACCCACCTACTACACAGTAATACTTGCAAACAGCACCGTGCAGCAATCTTGGAGGTACTGGAATATATAGTATACAACGCGCCACTAGTCGTCATCGCTGATGCACACATGGATGATTTGACTGTGGATTTCTTCCGCTCCATGCGACCAAAAGAGGAAATTCCTTACATCGTCAAGAACGAGTGGCGAAACGGTTCACGCACAATTTATTGGTACGGGGGGGATAATTCTAGCGCCCTAGTCGCCCAAATCTCGGCAGCGCTGATGCTTGGAGAAAAAGTTATGGTTGCCAGTGACAGTAAGCGTTTTATCAAAAAACTCGACAAATCCTTTACTATCAACTACGAAGAATCTAGTAGTTCGCCAAGTGAACTTGGCGGGGAAAAGGTTAAAGGGGAAGGGGTAAAGGAAGAATTAACAGATTCCTCCACCCTTTCCCCCTTACCCCTTACCCCTTGCCCAGTCCGTAGGACTTCATGGCGCATTTGGTCGGTTCATTCCGATAATTCTGGCAGTGATGAAAATGTTGCTTTCATCAAAGATATCACCAACGCCGTCAAAAACTTTGATGCTTTGTTCACCTCTCCCAGTCTCGGCACTGGTGTCGATATTTCCCAGTATCATTTTGACTTAGTATTTGGTGTGTTTCACGGCGTTTCCCAAACCGCTACTGAGTGTGCCCAACAACTGTACCGCTATCGCCCGAAAGTTCCATTTCATATTTGGGTGGCCCCGCGTCCCCCTTTTGGTTACAAGGATACAAACGCATCCAAGATTAAAGAACGCTTGCTCCAAACCAATGGAATGACTGCTTTTCTGTTGCGGATTGACCGTCAAACAGGCAAGCGGGGCGCAGAGAAAGATTGGGCGCTTGAGGCTTACTGCCAAATTATGGCTAACCGCCACTATTCTCTCAATAATCTGCGTGATGATTTGCGATCGCTTCTCACCGAAATGGGCAATACATTTATATATGTGGGCAGTGATTCAGATCCTCAATCTCTTGAAAGTCTAAAAGCGGCAGCACAAGCTTTGGATCGTGCCCACAATTCGGCTGTTGCAAAGGCTAAGAATATTACTTTGAGCGAGTACCGTGCCCGTCAGAGCAAAGATTACCTTGACCCTAATGAAATTTTTGAATGCGAAAAATTCCGCATTTCTGATTCTTACGGCATCGAAGTTACCGAATCACTTGTAGAAATGGATAAAGGTGGTCGATTAATTAGAGCGATCGCCGGACTTGAGGCCATTTTAGCCCCACCCGAAGAATCGTTTACTGACCCCAAAACTGGGCAAACTTATCCTACACCACCAACAATTGTCACCCAAAAAGACCGCACCGAGCGCGACAATCTACCTTTGTCCATCGACTGGGGCAATTATTCCGCACGCTGGCTGGCTAGATTTAACCTGGGGCTGCATCAAATTCTCTTAAGTTTAATGAAGGGTGATGAAGTTACCGGAGACGATTCCACCTTACTCAAGATGACGGCGATCGCTATACATTGTGCTGCTCACGTTAAAGCAATTCTTGGGTTTACTATTCCCAGTGACTGTAAACCTATTTGGTTGCTGGCGACTTTACTAGAGCAGCTGGGGCTAAAGCTGACTTTCCGCAAGCAAGGTAAACGGGGGCAACAGGTGAAACTTTTTTCTTTATCTAAAGAGGAATTAGAATTTGCAATGCATGTAATTGCTCATCGCGTGGAAAAGCGTAATCAAAAAGAAAATCGAACCTATTACGCTGCTCAAACTCCTGCTGTGTATAGTGCAAACCCTAATCACCAGCCCGTATCCATCCCCCCCTTTAATGCTATAGGGAACTCCCATTGCCAAGGGGAGGATACTACCGAATTTGAGTCGCCTCCGACCGATCGCATTACTCTACTCCACTGCGTAGAAATACTTCGTTCTGGTATTTCTCGTGGAGTGGACGCAATTAAAGGCATTCTCAAGCGATGGCAGAGTGATTTGCGCTGGGAGACGGTGCTGGAACTTGAAGCGATCGCGGCAAATGAGCTACGACTTTTGGAATCTCAAGTTCCTGAATTTTACAGCTTGCTAAGTGAACAGGTGTTGCCGATGTCGGGGGGCTAAACTTTCGTCATAACTAACCGCATCATTGAAGTAATTTCTACTTTTGCTTTCAGCAATTGCGCTGATGCTGCTTTGCTAAATCGATTTTTTGGTAAAATGGGGTCAATGCCTTTTCCTTACTGAATTATCGGTCACTTCGACTAACAGGGGTTTCCCGAAGTCGTCTTCATCAACCGGAGCAAGTAGCGCTAAAGATGATACCGCTCCCAATATTTGATCTTCTCTCACCTCCAGGTACTTGTATAGCTCGTCCAACGTGCGATGCCCAGAGATTTCCTGAATCACTCTTAAGGGAATTCCGGCATTACTCATTGAGGTGAGTGCTGTGCGCCGAAAGCTGTGAGAGCTTACGCCTTCAACTCCTACTTTTTTGCAAGCGACTCTCAATATCCACAGTGCCGAATCTCGGTGCAGGTGGTTATTGGCTCTTGAGTGGTCAGCATTTCCAGGGAACAACCAAGGAGAATCATCACGCGGTTTATATGCTTGCAACCTGACTCGCAATTCTTGAATTACCGGGATGGCACGGGTAGCCAGTTTCCCTTTCGTGTTACCTTTGCGAAAGATGATTTTGGCTCTGACTTTTCCTTTGGTGTCATAGACATCGCGCTTAAGCAATGTCACTGCTTCATTCACCCGGCACGCTGTGTAAAGCATGACTGCAAACAGCGCTTTGTCTCGTAGCGAGTCTACCCCCTGCGAGAACAGAAGTTGAATTTCTTCTGGCGAGAGAATCTTTGCTCTCCCATGTCTATCAATCTTCAACTTTGCTCTCCCGAAACCACCCCCGGTCTTTTCCCATTATCTCAGGCATCGGTGACAGCTTTCCTGCGGAACGTTTACCGTTCGCGTAGATATCGTAGAGAAGGTAAGGTATCGCACAAAGGCACGCTCCTTTGAAAAATAATCGCCGCAGATGCTTTGTATTAATACTGTACTAGCCCACTGCCGCCATTGTTTTCAAGTGTAGGTATCTAGTTAAGTAGCGCAGCGGGCGATCGCTTCATGTTCAGGCGAGTCAATTTTCCCGATTTGGGTGGTAAGGCACTTACCCGCTCATAAAGATACGAAAGTACGATCCAGCTCCACGCCGCACAACAAGCAATTAAGAACACAGCTGGTATCTTTTTTTTGTGGTTCCCCCTAAAAATACACCTATATTGAAAAACCTAAAAATAGGTAAAAAAAATAAACTAAAAATGACTTTATAGTTAATAAGTGATATATAAGGACAAAGAGCATACTTCTAACAGTTGACTACACAAAGATTACAGATGTATGTTTTGGTTAAATAAAACGGGCAAAGGTGCTTATTTTAAAGAATTTGGACAAAATTCTCCCCTGCTTTTGTTGCTTCGGTGCTAAATGAAGCCTTATTTGGATAGCCCACTCTTTAATCGCTATCACGCCATAAAACTATAGAGTCATTTTGAGTTTATTTTTTTGAGAGTAGTTTGATTGCTTTGTGTTTGAGACACTTTTTTCTAGAACCGCAAACGGGAGCTTGAGGATTTCGACGGAATCGTAGTTGTTGAAGAAGAGGCAAGGGGGATAGAACAGAAAGGGGATTCGGCCCCGCCTGTTGCGCTCAATCCCGTAGGGTATGAGAGCCACTCTTGTTGAAGTGGGGACTCAGACCCATGTTTCTCCTTCATTCCACGGCATGGGGAACTGACCTGTTTCCCCATGCCTCTTCATTGTGGGCGAAAGCACAGCTAGCTACTTCTTTTTTCACTCTTGATTGAGAGCAACAACCGCAAGCCGGGTGAAATTGTTAAATTGAACATTTCTAAATTGCAATCGTCGGGTGCAAAAAAGCGCTTTCCAACCGCTGCTGTAATCGCGTATATCGCAGTTGGCCGTCAGTAGAACGCAAAGCCTTGGATATCGCTTTCTTGGAACCAACGACAATCGCTAACTGCTTGGCACAAGTTAATGCTGTGTAAAACTGTTTACGAGACAACATCATATAAGGCTGCGTATAAATTGGCAGAATTACTACCGGAAATTCTGAAACCTGGCTTTGATGAATGGTGAAGCTCCAGGCGAGGGCAATTTGATTTAAGTCTGCTCTGGTTCTAACGACAGTATGCTTACCATACTGTACAGTAACTTCCATCTCTTCAAGATCAATGGACTTGATAATTCCGAAGTCGCCATTAAAAATTTCGTGATTATAATCATTAGTCAGTTGAATGATCCGATCGCCTTCTCGTAATAAATTCCCGCCCCTGGTAATCTCTACTTTGTCGGGACTGGGCGGATTAATCAACTGCTGCAATACGGTATTGAGGTTACGAGTCCCAAGCAAACCCCGCGACATGGGGCAAAGCACTTGGACATCAGTAGCTCGATTGTAACCCAGGCGTGGAATCAAGTCTGTAATGATTTCGGATATTGCTTTAAGACCATGTTTGGGGTGATGACCGCCGCCGTGCCACAGACACTCAGACACGGGATTATCGGAAATCGGTTCAATTGTGGGAAAGTGGCTTCGGTTAATTTGATGAGCAGCGGTGATAATTGCGCTCTGTTGGGCTTGCCTAAATACTTTGGTCAACCGCACCACCGGAATGTGACCAGAATTAATCAAGTCAGCAAGGATTTGACCGGGACCAACAGAGGGTAACTGGTCAACGTCACCCACTAGCAGTAGTTGGGAACCGTATTGTATCGCCTTTACCAAAGAAGATGCCAGAAACAAATCAAGCATACTAGCTTCTAGCGCGACAATTGCGGTATGGGGTAAAGGGTTTTGATTATCGCGTAAGAAGCCCATTGTCTTTGGGTCAAATTCCAACAAGCAGTGTATCGTCTTGGCTTCGAGTTGTGTGATTTCACTCAGGCGTTGAGCAGCGCGTCCAGTTGGCGCAGCTAAGGCGATAGATTTGCCCATTGCTTTCCACAGAGAGACTATGGTCTGGGTGGTGAAAGTTTTACCGCAACCGGGGCCACCAGTAAGAATCATTACCCTTGAATATGCAGCCATTTCTACCGCTAGCCGTTGCTGTGGTGAAAGTTTGATTTTATGACTCTTGGTGAAGCGCTCAATCCAGGCGCGAACACGAGGCATATCTTGTGCAACTGATTGGCAAAATCTAGATTGTATTAATTGAGCAAGGTTCTGTTCGGTATGAAAGTAGGTTGGTAGATAACATAGCAGCGTTTGGTCTTCGCTTTTCTCGCGGATTAAGTCATCCTTGAGTGCCATGTCTTTGATAATATCAGCGAGGGCATCTTCTTCGGGTGTGTGATCTGCTGTAGTCAGCAGTTTTATAACATTCTCAATGAGTTTTGGCTGGGGTAAATAGCAATGCCCATCGGCAGCAGCTTCGTTCAAAACATGAATTAAACCAGCACAGTAACGGAACTGACTATCAGGCGCAACTCCTAAATTAAAGGCAATTTTATCAGTTCTCAGAAAACCAATACCGTAGATGTCAGCAGCTAACTGGTAGGGATTGCTGGTGAGAGTAGCGAGTGCTTCATCCAAGTAATGCCTGTAAATTTTGACTGCATAAGTAGTAGAAACGCCATGACTGTGGAGAAATAGCATTAAATAGATGTAAGAAATGTAAGAAAATAAAATAAAAATAAGTTGATAGCTAAATAAAGATATTTTGAATTGAAGCAGAGACTTGATATTTGGGTTATGCCATCGGCGACGGCGACCCGGACGCGAACAATCCCACAAACTATCGAGTTTGCCCCAGTACCAGCGATGAATTGTGTCGCGTACAGTCTGTGGATGCCATTTTAAGTATTGTGCGATCTTTAGCACTGTCCATCCAGCGGCTGATAAGCGTAGTACAGTGGCACGACTTTGAGTTCTTGGTGGTATACCTTTTGCTTGAGTGAGTGCTAGTAGGGCTTGATCTTCTATTGGTGACAGGTCAACTTTTAAAGGCGCTGGCATCTTGGTCAGGGGTAAAAATATTTACGACTAAAAGAGATTATCCCAACTTGATCGACTAAAAGAGATTATCCCAACTTGATGTGCCATTTTACTTTATCGAATTCTATTTACGAACGCCAAGATGCTCCCTAATGGGCGAAGGAACTTTAGGTGATTGCGAGTTAGTTTATGTATGATGTCGTAAATTACACAGTTAAAAATACAACTTTCACATCGAACAAAACCCCCGTGCTATATCATGATACTTGTCTAGGTAAACAAATTAGGTTGATGGTAGGTTCATTTAGCCTATTTACCTAGATGAGTATAATGCAGAAAGTTTTACTAAATAGCGATGCATACAGTAGTGATAATTGCGTAAAGCAAAGTGTTTTATATTACAAAAAAAGTAATACAGAGGGCATAAGGGAAGGCACAGACATCCTTTGGCATGGTGGTCTGCCAATTCCCGCTCTTTTTAACACCCTTGATCTTGGCTCATATAAAGGATTAGTTTTTGAGAATCATAATTAAGTTTTTGCCGACCATTGGTCGGCAAATTGCGATGCCGAGCAACCAACGATATTTTAATTTTTTAAAATGTAATTATTTCACAACCTTCAAGCAATTCGTCATAAACAGTTAGTTGTTGTGTTTTTAAGTGATTTGGTAGTGAATCATCATCAAAGGTCAAAGTAACAATATAAGTATTTTTGAGACTAAGAGATGATTTGCTGATATCGGTTATTGCCGCACTCATGCCGCTTCGAGTGCCGATCAGATACTTCACTGATTGGCCGATCTTTAACTGTGTTGCTGGAATAGCCATAAATGTTAGTTAAAAGTGTACTTCAAGAGTAGTCTGGTTGGATGGGACCGTTGCAGGGCAAACGCATCTAAAGTATGAGAATCCTTTAATAGCAAGGGTTTCGGCGTTTTTTAATCTAGCCTATTTTTTCGTCAAGATCCTTATCCAGAAGGGGTTTCAGAAATTCCGTGCGTTCGCCCTGGCGACCGTTGTTCTCATTTTGGGCATGGGTTTTATTATTGGAGCAGAACTGCGTCAATTGCTGAATCAATCAACTCAATTGCGGTAGTTTCATAGTGATAAGTATTAAAGCGAAACTTCCCGACAAGTTCGGGCTGTTTTGACGGACGATAACCATACTTGGATTCATACATTTGTAGTGCAAGACTACCAATAGTAGTCATCTGTCCAGGTGTTGCAGTCAGTTGGCGTTGTTGTAGCCTAGAAGCGACAGTAACAGTAGGGGAAGATGTTGTCGTACAAGTGGTTTTTCTGGTGTTGCTCAAACTCTGCCAGATTTCACTAAGTTGCTCAACAGGTGAAATGAGGAGATTAGTTAGTCCAGTAAAACGCTGGGCGGGTTTATCAGTAGCGACAGCAGTTTTCAATGCTTCATGCTGTCCAACTGCGATGAATGTACCCATTGCGCGAGTCATAGTCGTGTAGAGCAGCTGACGGGTTAACATCCGGTAATTAGCCCTGACCAATGGGAAAATCACATAAGGAAATTGGCTACCTTGACTCTTGTGGCAAGTTATACAAAACGAGTGCATAATTTGCTCGAAGTCTCCAGGATAATAATTAACAACAGCACCGCCCTCCCAAGAGATTGTAACCAGAAATTTTTCCGGCTCCACAGCAATAACCTGACCGATCTCGCCATTCATCACAGGCGGGACAGTTTCATAACGGTTTTTCAGTTGGATTACGCGTAGACGCTCTTAGCGGCTTTAAGGTAATTTATAGGATGCCCAAAGCTGCCAGCGCAAAACATCAACTCCAATAGTTGAACTACCGAACTGTACTTGAGAGTCTTTGTCTGGGTTTTGTATAACATTCTTGATTATGGTATTTATCGCTTCTGTCTTGAGATTATTCGGTATGCCCATTAGTAGCTTTGTAAGCCACTGTTTGATTTGTGGTGACTGTAGCCAGTCTTTGATTTGGTCATCAGTGGGAGTTAGGCGATTGGCTAATAGGGTGGGATTTTCGTTATCTTCATTAACTTGACTTTTGGGTTGAAAGAGTTGATGAAAATTAGTATCTGTGTTGGACATAAAGTTGATTGGTTAAAAGAAAGCATCTCTATTATAGATAAATTGGATAAATCCGATAATAGCTAATATCTTTTATCAAGATATTAAGATAAATAAATATAAGAAGATTATTTATCCTCTGACACAAAATTATAAATATTTGACTAATTAATTATGTTATAAATATTAAATAAGTTCCTTATGCAAGTATCAAATAAATACTATGCACCCAATAGAGTTTAAGAAGAAGTGGAAATTAACTTATCAAGAGATGGCATTCGTATTAGGATACGAAAGTTACGATACCGTCCGAAGCTGGTTCAGGTGTGGAAAAAAGCATCGAAATCCAATGAAGGTTGTTCATATAACTTGCTGGCTTTTGAATGAGAAGTGGGAACGCGAAGGTAAAAAAATAGTTGCTTTTTACCTATAAATATTTCCTAACTGGGTAAAATGTCCCCTTCCCCGCCACAAAAAAGGCGGGTATTTTTATATGTAGTTAGAAGTTCCAAGAAGTTCTCAGAGTCATGGGGATAGGGAGGTTTACCTGGCAAAATGAAGAACTAACAAGACCAGAAGTTGCGGCGATGTTAAAGCCAAAGGTTTCTGCAAGACAACTACAAGCATACTTGAATATCGCTCGGAAGTACTTGCCAGAGTTCCAGAAGTTCACCAACAAAAAAACAGGTGGTCTAGATGGCTATGCAAAGCTATACGAGTGTCACATTACAGTACTTCAGGAAATTCGCTCACTAGCTAGGGAACATACTTTAGCTGACATAGAAATTGAATTTCAACAACGAGCATTAAACAAGTCAGAAGTGGGAAGTTGGAAGTAGATTTTTTGTTACTTCCAACTTCGGTAATAAGGTCAAGAAAAAGGGGGTAGGGTGTGGGGTGTAGTGAGGACGGCATTGGACGTAGCTCTGAAACCACGACCAATGCAATTGCCTTAAAATGCAGGACTTAAACCAATTCGCAATTCGCAATTCGCAATTACGTTTTGTGACGTGGATTTAGCTGAGGCATCAAAACGCGCTGCCGTCATTAGGCAGGGGGACTTAAACCCCCAAAGTTTGTTAAACACAAAAGGTTGTTGGGGCTATTTCTTCCCACACCCCACACCTTACCCCAACGGGGCTTGGTGATTTTTAGATTTTTCCTAGAACAATGAAAAAAGGAGTAATTGCCTTGGCATCTAATAATTCTGTGCGAAGAACACAATCTCAAGTTCTTGCTAAGGCGCTCGCGGCGATTGGGCGCAAGTATCAGCATCACATTTACGCGGCGGGTACAGCGACAATCATTGTCATGCAGTCAATGCCCTCTTATGGGTGGGGCTTATTCGATTCGGCTCAGACAGCAATGACTTGTATGTTCGGCGGCGCTGGTGGTATTGGTGGCGGTGGTGCGGCAGCGGCAACTACGGCCATTAAAGCACTTCCCGCAGTTATCAATGCAACCATCACAGTGCTTTTGTTTGTATACTTTGTAGCTTCTGGGCTTAAGGTTGCTAACGGCATTGGTGAAGGGCAGGAAGTAACGCAGATGGTTCAACAGCCCGTAGGCGTGTTTTTCATAATCCTGGTGCTTTGGATTGCTCAAAGTATCTTATTTAACGGCGTTACAGCCGCTTGCTAGTGATGAGCGAGTACAATAAATCGCCCATGAAACGGGTGAATCAGTCACTTGGTCAAAATGCAACAATAGGCATTTTTACTGGCTTTCAGTTTGCAGTCGCCTTGTTTATGTTTGGCGTGGGCTTCATCATAGCGATTATGTTTGGGGCAGGAATAGTTTGGGGACTGCTGGCTGGTGTTTGGTTGAGTGCTACGGTGATAGTTTTATCTGGCAAACGTCCTTACTTGTTCTGGTCAAGAGTGTTCCCAAGCGTTCCAACTTTCACACGCGGCTATGTCAGATATTCTTCGCCCCAAAACAAAAAAAGGGCGGGTTCAAAGGGGATGCCTAAACTATGGTAAAAAGCAGCATTCGTAATCAAAAAATAGTACCCTTTGAAGACTTTCTAGACCTAGCAACCTTAGTGAAATTGAAAAAGGGTAACTATAAAATTGGGGCTTACTTGTTGAGCAAAAAACAAGTAAGCGACACTAACAACACCCTGCAATTAGTATTCGGATATGAATGCACTGGCTTTCACCCACTGTTTAATTCATCAGAGAGACTAGAGGCGATGGCCAAGGCTTTTGAGAACGGCTGTAAAGAGTTCTCCGAGGGTGAGAAATTCACCTTTCGTTGGTCTTCGTTTTGCGATGAAGACAAAGTGATTGAAAGCTATCGCCAGAGGCTAGCTAGCCCTGTATCTCCTGAGAGTGAGTTTCTTGATTGGGGGCAAGTTGCCCGAATGCAGGAACTGACACGTAATCATCAGCGCAAGGATATCAAGCTCAGTATTTACACGACTTTTACTGTCCGCCCAGGAGGTACTGAAGGTGGTGACGCGGTAGATAGAGCGATAGTTAAGCTGGCAAACTTTTTACAGCGCAAATTCACCCCAACAGGAGCGACCGAACTCACTCTTCAAAACTTAATTAAAGTTCTTGAAAAAGCGATAATTGTCTCTTTGCGCCATCAACAAATACTATCGGAAATGGGTTTATTTCCCTCGCCAAAATCAGACAAGCAATTGTGGGGCGACCTAATTTCTAGAATGGGTGCAAAGGCTGTAAAAGTGCCCCATGCTCTAGTTTATGATACTGGCGAATTAAGGGAGGAGATTAACGAAGCCACGCCTAACCCATCGCGGTATAACGACCAATTACACGCGACATCGGTACTTCTGAATAACGGCATACCTCATGCTGATAGACGATGGGTATGTTTGCCCCACCAGAGTACTGACAAAAAGAAGTATATCGGCGTAATGACGCTTGCCCAAAAACCAGAGGTATTTGCTTCAACCTATCAGCAAATACGCTTTTTATGGGACGTATTCTCACGCGAGGTTATTTATGATGTCGAAATAATTACAGAGATTAGCCCAGCCGATCAAAAAATGATTAGGCTTACCCAACAATTAATTACAAGGCGGTCAATAAATGCCTCCGCTAGCGCCAGCAAAAAGACTATTGACGTAGGAGCGCAAATTAATACGGAGCGGTCAGTCGATGCTCAGAAACAGCTTTACACGGGTGATGTCCCGGAAAATGTAGCTGTCATAATCCTTGTTTATCGCAATTCTCCTTCCGAAATCGACGACGCTTGTAGGCTGATTTCAGGGTATATCAATCAGCCTGCCGAGTTGATTAGAGAAATGCAATATACATGGTCAATCTGGCTTGACACTTTGCTGTTGAGACAGCGACCACAACTAACTTTTCCTTTCAACAGACGCGCCACTTTCTTTGCCAGTGAAGTAATTGGTTTAACGCCAGTCGTTCAAACAGCGCATGGCGATAAACAAGGCTTTGAATTAGTAGCTGATGAGGGGCAATCGTCAGTCTATATCGATTTGTCAAAGCCGAAAAACATGATGGTAATCGGCACTACCGGGAGTGGGAAATCGGTAATCATCGCCTCTATTATTTATCAATGCTTGGCGTTGGGAATGTCAGTATTAATGATTGACTTGCCCAATGATGATGGTTCAGGAACCTTTGGAGACTTTACACCCTACTTTAATGGGTTTTACTTTGATATCTCAAAGGAATCAAACAATCTTGTACAACCGCTAGACCTATCAAAGATTCCTGAGTCGCAGTGGGAGGAAAGGACAAAAGCCCATCGAAATGATATTAATTTAATCGTACTTCAATTAGTTTTAGGAACGCAAAAGTTTGATGGGTTGTTATCACAAACTATAGAATCTGTAATCCCTTTGGGTACAAAAGCCTTTTACGAAGATACTGACATCAAGGAGCGATTTGAAGTAGCGCGAAAAGCAGGGATAAACACCCCAGAGTGGGCGAATACGCCGACATTGGCAGATATGGAGAAATTCTTCTCGCTTGCGTACATTTATTTAGGCTATGAGGACGACAATGTAGAAAAAGCGTTAAATTACATCCGCTTGCGGTTACAGTACTGGCAAGCTAGTAGCATTGGTAGCGCTATCTGCAAGCCTTCAACCTTCCAAGCAGATAGCCAGTTGATTACCTTTGCACTGACTAATCTGCAATCAGGAAAAGATGCAGAAGTGTTCGGGATGAGTGCATATATCGCCGCGTCCCGTCAATCCCTCTCCTCGCCCAATAGTGTATTTTTCATGGATGAGGCTAGCGTATTGCTAGGATTTTCTGCATTATCACGGCTTGCAGGTCGTAAATGCGCTACGGCTAGAAAGCAAGGCTGTCGGGTGTTTCTGGCGGCACAGGATGTCATTTCTATTGCTAAATCGGAGGCGGGAGAACAAATATTACAAAATATGCCATTGCGGTTGATTGGGCGTATTGTCCCAGGCGCGGCTAATAGTTTCTCTGAGTTGCTGGGCATCCCTAGAGAAATTATCGATAAAAACGAAAGCTTTGCCCCTAATATTCAGCAGCTATATACGTTGTGGTTGCTCGACTATAACAACAAGTATGTGCGCTGCCGCTATTATCCCTCCTATCCCCTGCTGGCGTTGGTTGCCAATAGCAGAGAAGAACAAGCCACGCGAGATAAATTCAAGAAAATTCACAGCGACAAGTTCACATGGGTGGCAGAATTTTCTAAATATTATGTCGAGTGTATCAAACAGGGAAAACCATTATGAAGGTTCTATCATCAGTCATTCAAAATAAGCTATTGGTGGCAATACTAGCAGGTGTCGTGTCAATAGGAGGCTTCCAGGTTTGGCAATACAATCAAGCTCAATACGCAAAATTTATTATTCATGCGAAGAACGACTGCGGCGTGTATTTGGAATTGGGCGAAAACGCAGTTAAAAACAGTCCTAGTTTGAGGGCATTGAAGTATCAAAATAAACGACTACGTGAGCTAAGGCAACCGGGGATTGGCTCTGAATCCGCCAGCCCAGGACATTACGTTATGCTTTTTCGATCCCCTGCTTCTACCCTTCCGCCTAATGCTAACCCTATCGATGATCCGTTCTTTATCAGTTTATTAAATAAGGAAGAATCACCTAAAACGTTAATGGCTGATGTTGTTTCTTTTGATTTACCCAAAAAACAGGCAACTGTAAAATCTCTCTGCACTAGAAAACCCTTTGTAGTAGACCTGGAGGACTTGTATCTTGAATACCAACCGATTGATCGCAATCTCAGGCGCAGCAATTTTGATATCCTTTTCTAGCCTCAGGGCCAATGCTCAAGCTAGTCAAAACCAATCTTTCTTAACTCAATTCCAACAAATCTATAGCAGCTTGCAGACTTACATTAGTAATTATCAGAAAGAATTTACTAAAAGTTTGGGCAAGTTAGAAGCTGAATTAAATCAGGCAATTGAATCTAGTATTGGTGATTTGGGTATTCCCGATCCCCTAAAAGCTGGCAAGAATATCGAGAAAGTGATTCAGAAACAAGAAGGCGCGTTGCTGATATTAGACCCTCGCATTCAAGCCGACAATGCTATTAAGGATTGGAACCAGCAATATACACGCGGTCAGTCAGAATCAGTACTAGGAGTTGAGGGTCAACGAGTGCAATCGCAAGAGGCAGCAATAACTAATGATGCTACTGCCCAATCAAGCGAAAATGCTGCTGCCGCGCAGGATGATGTCATTACCCAAGACATTCTCAAAAAGGTCGCTATTCAAAACTTACAAAGTGTTGTAATTGCCAAATCTATCCATGCAGAAGCGCAAAAACAATCTCGTTCCTTGGCTGTTACAAATATTAATCTTGCTGATATTTCTAGTCGCATGGATGAGCAAGCGGCGACGAAGGATCAGGAATCTAATGCCGCTACTCGGCAAATCATTCAATCTGCCGCCGCTAACGATTCCTTCTGGAAGAATCAATAATCAAGTCAACATAACGTTACGGTAACTGAGATGATAGCGCTCTTAACTATTCTTTTTGCTCAAACTACAGGACAGCAAGCCGGGGAAAATACGGGTACTACAAACTCAGGTGAAATAGTCGAAGGCGCTATCGAAGGCGCAGACCTAATCTATAAATCGTTTGAGAATGATTGGTTGGAATTAGCATCTGGAACAAGCCCAATTTATACGGCTGTTGTCGCTGTTTCTACTCTCACGGCTGTTGTGATGATTGGCTTTGCCTCATTCGGCTGGTACAGGAAGTTTGCAGAAGAAGGGTTTGGTTTTGATTTTATCTCTGAGATGGTTTTACCGTTGCTAGTAATTGTAATGCTTAGTAATAATGGGTTCCTTCTCGCCAATACAACAGTCGCATTAAAAAACGTATCGACCGGACTAAACAGGAGCATTTTAAATATTACCAGAAATGGGGTCAATTTGAGAGATGCCATACGGAATGTAAACGCTGACCAAAGCTTTGTTTTAGCCGCGCAGATAGCCTTAGCTAGTTGCGAAAAACTAAGTGAAGAGAAGAAAGAAGGTGAAGAATTAAGCCAGAAGCAAGCTTGCATTAAAAAAGCTGTGGAGAATACGCGAAAAGACGCGCAGAAAGCTAGAGAAAAGACTGGCGCGGGTTCTGGAGGAGGAAGTTGGAACCCCTTAGACCTTAGTGGCGAACTAATCAATAGTGCAGTTCAAGGCTTTGTTTACGTAATTCTCAGTGGGGTATCGGCAGCTTTTCAATACATCGTCCAACTGTCATTCTTAATGATTGCATTCGCCGCCCCAATCTTCCTAGTTCTATCTTTGCTGCCCTTCCAAAGCAAGCCTATCTATGCTTGGCTGGCTGGCTGGTTAGGGCTGACATTGGTTCTGATTTCGTACTCGATAACTGTAGGTATTATTGCCAGCGCAATAGTCTCCAAGCCTTCTAGCAATCCTTTATTATTGCAACTTTTGCAAGCCATTTTCTCGCCATTGCTTGCAGTAGCCATAGGTACTGGTGGCGGAATGGCTGTATTCTCAGCTTTCACTAGTGGGGTTAAATTCTCGGTGGGGTTAAGGAGATGAAATTATTAGAGAGAAAAGAGCTAAATTTTACCCCAATTTTCTTAATAGTCAATGCTGTTTTATTAACGCTTTTATTATTCATAGAAATTGTTAACTTTGCTCGGATAGCAACGTTTTCTAAAACGAAAGCTTCCACCCTTGTGGAGTTACATGACGGCGAATCTATCAGAGTTCTTCCTATAGGCAGTGAGGAGCGCTCCCCCCAAGCTATTACACGTTTTGTCGGGCAGACAATGACCGGACTTTTAAGTTGGAATGCTCTACCAAAGTCAAGCGATGATTACAATCCAGACCCCACCAAACAATTAAAGTTAGACGCTGGTGTATCGACATCAAAAGCCAAGATTACTACTAGTGCATGGGCTTGGGGCTTTGCGTTGTCAGAAGATTTTCGCGCACCATTCCTTGAGGAGATAAGTAATCTGACGCCGCCCGATGTCTTTAATGGGTCTACGCAATCAATCCTAAAAGTCAGCCTAATCAGTCAGCCGACTCGCATTAAGGATGGGCAATGGAAAGTAGATATGGTTGCAGAGATTGTTGTTTTCCAAGGCAGCAATTTAGTTGGTAAGCCCATCGCTTTTAACAAAACTGTATTTGTCAGGGCGATTGATACGGCTGCCCTGCCTAGATTTGCGTCCGATGTTCAAGAAACGGCCTCTCGTGTTCGCAAAGCGGGGTTGGAAATTTACAAAATCCAAGATTTAGATTTATGAAAAAGAACACCCAGTCAGCTTTGTCAGAGGCAACTATTGAGATAGAAGAGCAAGATTTTGCCGCCATGAACGGCGCTAAAACTTCTCACGCTAATGATTCAATTCAACCCTCCGAGAACCCCGCCCCAGAAGAAATTGTTACTGCTCGAACAGTCTCGCAATCTCCACTCTTAAAAATGGGCGTTGTTGCCCTGATTTGCCTTCTCTTCGTGACGATTGTTGGGGCAATGCTAGGCAATTCAATGAATGTGCTGAAATTTTCCAAGGGCATTGTGCAACCGCCTACAGAAGAGCAAACGCCCCTAGCAGAGCCGGAAAATGAGACGGGCAAGGATAAAACAGCGCTTGCTCTGACTAGCCAAAATTACGAGTTAAAGAAGATTCGCGATCGCTTGCCTAGCCCAACGCCTACCCCTAGCGCAACCTTAGCCCCAGCCTCAATCGCACCCGTTACCCCTCCGATGCAACCAGTGCAGCGCCGACAACGTTCTTACCCAGTCGCCAGTCAGCCGACAGCGCCCTTCACTTTCCCCCAGGCTAGAGTATCTATTCCCCAGCCCCAGCCCAAAATTGCCCAGCCGAGCAGACAATCTCCTTTGGCGTTCCCAACGGCTGCAAGCAACGCCCCCACCCAAGACCCCACTCAGCAATGGCTTCTCGCTGCAAACGCTGGCAGTTTCAGGAGTTCAGTCGATGAATCAGAAAGCGAAAAACCCATCAAGATTAATGGAATTGAAGGAGGTACGGGAGGAGCTACACAAGTCGCCCAGAACACTACCATTAATTACAACGCTCTTCGCGTACTCGTTGGCAGCACCGCAGAGGGTAGGCTAGAAACGCCGATCGCTTGGGGCACTGGTGACGCTGGCAACCAGAATTACTTGGTGAAACTAACAAAACCTTTAAAAGCCTCAGATGGTAGGGATGTACTACCCGTGGGTGCTTATCTGGTTGTTCAACTAGCAGAGTCCAATGGTTCGGGTTTCGCCAAACTGCGCGGCGTTTCAGTATTGGTCAATATAAACGGCGATACACAAGAAAAGCAACTGCCAGAAAATGCCGTTCTGATAATGGCCAAGGATGGTGGTTTCTTAAAAGCAGAGTCTCGCAGAGGCAGTAATCTGGGCAACAATTTCATCTCTGCTATTGTTGCGGGAGTCGCCAAAGCTGCCGAAGTACAGAATCGCCCCATAACTCAAGTCAGCAGCAACTCTAATGGCTTCTCTACTAGCTCCACTACCAACGATCAAAAAGACCTATCCGCCGCTTTTGGAGAGGGTGCATTTAATAGCATTCTTGATAATATCAAAAGCTCAAATGTTACACGTTCGCAACAGTTAAGCGGCAAAGAAGAAGTATTCGTGATTGACGTTGGTAAGCCAGTACAAATATTCGTTAATCAAACAATATCGCTTTAGTCAATTCGCAATTCGCAATTCGCAATTCGCAATTCGCAATTCGCAATTAACACCCCACGGATGAATATGCTTCCTCTGAATATTGATACTACGTGTTTTATCTTTCCTGTTAAGAGTTCCCTGTAAAAATGTTAAATAAACTCGCTATTGTTACAACCTTCTTAATAGCTACTGCCTCAAGCGTTGCGGCAATGCCCATCCGAACGGTTTATGAGAATGATGCAAACTCCAAGGCGATCGAATTAAAGGTGTGGAAGGGCT
Organism: Nostoc sp. PCC 9305; assembly: GCF_963920915.1. Lineage (NCBI taxonomy): Bacteria > Bacillati > Cyanobacteriota > Cyanophyceae > Nostocales > Nostocaceae > Nostoc > Nostoc sp. PCC 9305. The sequence goes on along the minus strand of NZ_CAWUDN010000020.1, from coordinate 53,549 downwards.
ACGGATTAACTATTAATTTGATGTCTACGGGAGAGACTATCAAGCAAGTTTGGATTGGCGATCCAAGTCGCTTCGCTTTTACCTCAAACGGTGGTTTATGCCAGTCATCAGGCGGTGATTCTAATTGCACAGGAGGTAAAGCGACTGTAATCTTTCTTCGCCAGATTGACCCGATCAACTTTCCCGTTACTTCTAGCAGTAATGGAAGCACTCAAATTACAGTGCTTACCAATGAAAAGCAGTATCAATTTAAGATAGTTCCCGCTACTGGCAACCCAACCTATACAAGCTTGGTGATTAAATCGGATTCGGAGCGCCCATTGCCAATTCCCCGTCCGCGAACGCCGCAACCGCTAACAGTTCAAAAGCCGCAATCAGCGCCGTCAGACTTCCCGCAGCCCTCGCCGCCACCACAAACAATAAAAGTCTCCCCGCCTCAGCCTGTTGCCTTAATGCGCCCCAATCCTGGGACTACGCTAAATGGTGCGATTCAGAGAAATGATGCTAATGCTCTCGCTTTTGGGCTAGCAGAAGCTGGGCGCAAAGGTCAGGTTCGACCCGGATCTACCACCTGGAACAAGGTACAAGATGCAATTAAATTGTTACGGCGTGGCAAGACTAGAGATGAGGCAATTTTACTTTCTCGGGTCGATAAAACCACTTTTCATCAATTACTTGAATGGGGGGCGATTGTGAGCGATTTCTTAAGATATATTCGTGAAGAGCTAAACACTTTTTGTATTTGCGTAGGTTTTAAAGTGAAAGAAAAATGTCCCAATTACTCCAATAAAAATGATGAAATCTAAACTCTTTCTACTGACTGCAATAGCTTCTTTCGTTCCGCTTTCCGCCTCAGTCGCACAAACACCGACAATCGATTATTCACAAGGCTTGTACAAGACGGCTGCCCCCGACTGGTCGAAAATCACATGGGATACTTTGCCAGCCGTTCAACAGCCAGGATTTTTAAAGATACCTAAAAACCTGATTTCAGTTTTTGGCTACGACCCCTCGCGCTCGTGGACAGCAGGGCAAAAAGTAGACTCTGTTGTGATGTTGGGCGATGCGGATGATGCTTTTAAGATGTCTGCCTTGAGCTTAAAGGCCATTGACACGGTGGCTTTGCCCACTACGGGCACAACCACCAAACCCACCCTCAAAGACTTTGGATTAATACAATGGCAAACGCCAAAAACATTAGTTAAAGCAATGCCTGAATTAAGCAATCTGAGCCTATCAGAAGTTCCCCCATTAGCCGAACTATTCTCCAAGAACGGCGGTGGCGGCGGCACTATTTCTCAGTCCATAGCCTCAAATTCTCAAGTCGCAAACCTGACACTAGACAAGATTGACCTAAGTAAGTATTCTCTTAATTCAATTCCTGGATTGACCAAAACTCAGCTAGGAAAGTTTGAAGCATGGCAGCAAGCTTATGTCAATCAAATTCCTAAATTAAGTCAAGTGCCTTTTGATAAAATGCCTCAGCCTATTAGCTCTGGGATAGACGTTGTGGGTATCGCGTCGGTTGTACTTGGGACGGCTGAAAAAGGCGATGCAAAGGCTGGGAATGATTACTTTGTGTCTGGCAGCGTTGTCAGAGGCGATGCCTACGGCAATCCCTCCGGGGAACGCACTTTAACAGTCGCCTGTCCTCCTGACAAGGAATGCTCATACTTAGAAATGGGTGATTTTGCCGATTCTGAAGGTAGTTTGTATGGTAAGCGTTGGGCATCAGGTTCATCCCAACAAGTCAAGGGTGGTTATGGAATTCTAGCCGCCGTGAATGGGGGCAAGGAACCCACGGGGCGGCTAGTGTATGGTAGTGGGTTCAAAGTGGCGCTAACTGGAGTGAATGAATCCCTTGGGACTGCCGACTTTGGCTTATTCTTTAGGATCTGTGCGCGACCGCCATTCCAGCAGAAAACTTGCACTCCTTACTTCATTGGGCCAGTTCCCTGGTTGCCCGTGAGCGAGAATGATTTGGTGATTGTGGGGACTGGGCGATGACAGGAACCGCAAACACTATTGTTAAGCCAAATCAATTTATTCCCGCAGGACTTGAATCAGCGCTGTTTTCTCCCGCAGGTTTAGGGGTACTCGTTTGTGGCGCGGTGATTGTAATCGCCAAAATCATCGATAGTAGGGGAGGTATTGCCAAGCTAGCGACAGCGCGGTGGGGCGGGACAAGAGAGAAAACAGCGGCTCGTCAGTTGGCGTGTAAACAAATCCAGCAACGCTTGCATAACCGAGTATCGCTGTATGTGGGAACTCCCAAGAATATAACGAGCGAGGTTATTAATGGTGTCCGTAGAACTTGCATCCCTGAAGATTCAACAACCCTTTATTTTCCAGAGGCACAGCGAGGCATCCTAGTTTGTGGTGGCCCAGGGAGTGGAAAGTCATTTTCAATGATTAATCCCCTGATTCGCTCTGTAATTGATCAGGGCTTACCTCTGGCTTTATATGATTTCAAATACGCCTCCCAGGAATCAGCTGATTCTCCATCTAAAGGGCAAGCTCCAATACTTGCAGGGTATGCGATAGAACGCGGTTATCAGGTTACTGTGCTTGCCCCAGGCTTTGCAGAATCAGCAGTTGCCAACCCTATAGACTTTCTTCGCAGTAATGAAGACTCAGAAATGGCACGGCAGCTTGCGATTACACTCAATCGCAATTTCCAACTCGGTGATCAAGATTCTGGAAATAGCTTCTTTACCAACGCTGGCGATCAGTTAGTCCAAGCCGTCTTTATGCTGGCAAAGGGCACAGAGTATCCAGATATCATGATGTGCCAAGCGATACTAGGATTGCCAAAGTTAGTTAAGCGCATAGAGCAAGCAGAAAATCTAAACTTCATGGTTAGAGAGGCTTTCGCACAGTTTGTATCTGTTGCAGGGTCGCCAGAAACAGCAGCTAGTATTGTGGGTACAGCTAGCGGATTATTCAGCCGTTTTATGGTTAAGTCGGCATTAGCAGCGTTCTGTGGAAAAACCAATATTCCATTGGATTTGAAGGGGCGGCAAATGGTGATTTTCGGGATGAACAAAGAGAAGCGTGATGTGATTGCGCCTTTGCTAGTCTCAATTCTACATCTATTAGTGAGCCGGAATGTAGCTAACAAACGTACTTGTCCTTTGGTATTAGGGATTGATGAATTACCTACTCTTTATTTACCAGCACTGGTTGATTGGCTGAATCAGAACCGCGAGGATGGACTAATTTCTATCTTAGGTTTACAAAATCTCTCAATGCTGATTGAATCTTATGGTGAAAACACAACTAATGCAATATTTGGTGGTTGTGCGACCAAAGCATTCTTTAATCCCCAAGATGATGTCGCCGCCGAACGATTTAGTAAGTTTTTAGGTGAAGAAGAAATTAAATACAAGCAACGTTCTCGCTCATCAGGAGGCAAGGGTGGTGCAAGTATTTCTAATTCAGACCAAAACAGTACTCGCAAGTTATTTGATGTCAATCAATTTAACACCTTACCATCGGGAAAAGCAGTAATTATTAGTCCCGGATTTCGTTCTCGTGGTCAAATAAGTTTGCCAATATTGCAATCAATTAAGATTCCTCAGCATGAAATCCAATCGGAAGCTGACAGTGTGAAAGCTTGGTACGAGTTTCAAAAGTTCTTATCTAAAAAGTCTACTCTCTTAACTCCAGCAGATGAAGAAATGAAAATTCGCCGAGCCTCCGCGATAAAATTGTTACCTTTAATAGAAAACCAAGAGCAATTATCAGAATATGCAAGTCTGATTTAAATAAATATTATCTGGAATCAAATTAAAGCTGAAAATCTGAAGGAGAAAATTCATGTCGCCAAGTAAGTTTTATCCGTTCTCTGATTATGACAGAAAACAAATTGCTAAACTCCCTCCTGATATAGCAGCCCTAGCAGATAAATATCCAAGCGAGATTTTAAACACTGCTGATAGTTGGGATAACTTGCCTTTTGATGCTAACTATTTTCCTGAGTGCCTTGAAGTCTATAGCGGCGATGCAGATGATGCCAATATTTTTGTGTTAAATGGTGTTCTGAAAGATTATGTCCCATCTTATGCTGAAAAAAATACATCATCGATAACAGTAATGATTGATGGAGAATTTGCTTACATTGAAATTGAAGGTAGACAGGTTCTTAATAAACTCGGTGGAATAGTTTTACCAGAAGTAGCGATTAATCCTGAACTGTTAATTCAGTCAATTCTCAAAGGTGAAAATAATGATTGATGATGGCGAAGCTAAAGAGATTGAGCGAGATTATCTAGACATTTTAGAATCTCTCCTGAAACTCATCCATGCGAAAGCTAAAGAAAAAGGATTAGATCCCAGCAATGATGTTCATATTTACTCTAGCTCTAGCAAAGTTTATCAAGGAACATTGGGAGAATCACCCTCTAAAAACTTCTTAACACCAACGATAGTAGAGAACTTAAAAAAAGCTCTGTCTGACCCAAAAAATTCTCAAGGTGCAATTTCTATTAAAATTGGTCATGAAAAAGTATTCCATATTAAAAATGGAGAAGTACTGACTGACAAATTAGGTTTAGCTCCGGCATCACAGAAAAATAAAGTTGTAAGTAATGAGCGAATCTACAGTGTAGAAGCTTTAGGAAAACAAGTGCAAGTATTGCAGAAAAAACTAAGTGAACAACAAAAAATTGTAGATAGTATCAAATCAGAACAGCTTTCACCCGAATCTTTATCACAATTAGCTGCTCAAGTTGCCGAAATGGGCAAGTCTTTAGAAAAGCAACAACAGTTGATTGAAAACACCCAAAAAGCATTGTCCCAGGTAAATGAACGGTTTTTACCACAAGTTCAAAATACGGTTCTTCAAAACTGGGTTGGGTCAGTTGAACGTCAGGTAAAGAAAACGGCTAAAAATGTATTTGAGCGAGTTTTGGATGCTCTGACACCGGAAGTCACGAAGCTTAGAAAAGAAATTGCACAGATGAAAGCTTACATAGAGCAACAAGTTACTAACCGACTAGATGAAGTCAGAGAAAACACAAATAACGTCAGGGATGAACTCAATCAACAAGTTGGTAACTTAACTCAAGAATTACGTACACAAGTAGATGACGTTAAAAACACTGTCGAGCAAAGCCTTATGGGTGTCAAGTCAGCCATTGACAATACTCGAACTGAACTACGGGCTGCTGTCGATGATGTTAAAGGTCAAGCTATCGAGCAAAGTGTCAAAGCGCTACTGAATATTTTGGGCAAAGATAACTCTGATGGTTCTAAAAGTTTTAAAAGTAGAAGTTTTGATTTTGAACGCCTTGGCGATAATGTAATCGTTCGTGCCAAAAACGGCGAGCCTGTTCTCACTGATGGAGTTTTATCACCTAACGTAAGTGACCAACAGTTACAGGCACTTGATAAGGTTCAATCTGTTGTTGATATGCATCATCAAATTCAGCAGGATTCTCAACAAGAATCACAATTTAGAAATATGCACAGGTAAGCCATGATCAAAGGGGAGTGTAAAAATGATACTAATCCTAATCATTGGTTTGTTGTTTGCACTGGGTGGAATAATTTTTCTAGCTTGGCTGTTTGTATTATTTCCACCTTCAATGCCAAAGTCAAAGTATCGCTCCCAAGGTTTGAAGCAATCGCTATTACCACCTAAGAGTACAAAATCGTCTGACATTTCATCTCAAAATTTTGTACGACAAAGCCCAGCACCAACGCAAAAGACTCTCTTCGCTAAAAATTTTAAGAAGCAATTACTACCAAGTCCAGCGCAAACACCAAGGGTTAGATTACCTAAAAAGCTTAAGAAACACTTGAATAATATTGAGTACGCTAGTCAAGTATTACTTGAGCTTCGTAGCAGAACTCAATTAGCCAAATTGCCAGTAGTAATCGCTACGCTACGCAGGATATCGCCTTATGTTTTTGAAGAATTGGTACTCACTTGTTGCTTTGAACAGGGCTGGCAAATCCAACGCAACTTTCGGTACACCGGTGACGGCGGGATAGATGGTCGCGTGTTGATTTTGGGAAAGCTTTATGTAATCCAGGTTAAGCGTTACGCTGATTACATTAGCCCAGAACACATCCTAAATACTTTAATTGCCGTTTCTCTAACTCTAATAGAAAGGATGTATTGTTGCTATATCCAGCATCTACAATTACTATCCCCGGTTGATAACCTCTTTGAAGCGTTAGGTCTATTAACTTAATTGCTAATTCGGGTTTCTTCTCAAATTCTGGGTCTTGTTTCCCTTCAGTTAAAGAATTAGCGTGCTGATATAGCTCTACATCTAACGGTAAGCTTTTTCTTCCATCATCTAGATGTGTTGTTACCACTACTATTCCATTATCCGTTTTGCCAATTTCTCCGATATACTGCCTTCCCACTCCAGCAGTAAAATTACCACTCTTCCTATGACCAGAATCATCGATTATTAAGCTAAACCCTCTACTGATTCTTGTTTGACTACACTTGTTCATGATCTCTAATCGACGCTCGTTGACCTTGGAACTAGACCAAGGTGCTTCGGTTAAAAAGTGGTGCAATCGATGGTAAATCACCTCTACAGCATTCTCAGCCATCTGAAAGAGGTTTTTTCTCTCGCTTTCTCACAATAATCCCCCTAAATAGTGTCTAAACTCTCTTTTTTGAGCTTTATGAGTAAACACATCATCAAACCGTTGACACCATCTTTCAAAGCATGGCGGCATGGCCGCAGGGGTGGTTTCTTTCATAAGCTTCTTTCAACGTGAAAGCTTTTCTAGTTAAGCATTATACTTTTTTTAGTTCTTAAATTTTGTTTAAGTCCCGATAACTGATAACTGATAACTGATAAGTTAGCGCCGAAACCGGATTTGCTCCCCGTTATCATCTGATTGTTGAGGGTTTATTTTCAATCTCTTCAGAATCGATGGTTTGTCATCTCTAATCAGTTGCCTAACGATGTTCATTTTCTCCTCAAAAGTCAATACTTTTGCATCAGTTGTAACACTCGTAAATAACTCGCTGACCTTTGCTCCTGTTACCTTTTCACCTTTGACATATTTTCCTACTTCCATAACTACTTCTGCCAATCTTTCAATATCTAAACCCTGAATCATCTGTTTGAGATGCAACTTTAATTCTGCTAGTAATGTTTTAGCTAAGGTTGACTCAGTAGCTGATTGCTCAACAGAGTTAGAGGTGGATAAAAGAGCTCTCTTCTCTACATGAGATTGCAACTCAGCCGTAACCGCTTCATCAAAGTCATTAAATACAGTTTGAGCTTCAACTAACTGCTGATGAGATCGAGAAAGTTGCTCTGTCAATCCTAATACTGCTTGGTTTAAAGCAGACTCGATAGCTGATTGCTCAATATAATCAGAGATTGTATTTAAGAGTTGTCTGATGGCTTGTTGTGAAGAATGGACATAACTTGCTTCTCTATTAAAAATTGTTGAATCTTGTCCGTTAATTTGTCTTGAGAGTTTCTCTGTTCGTTGACCTCGAAGCCCATCATCTGTAGAGCTTTGGTTAATTCCTGCAATATCGTCTCCATGCTCGAAGACTTTTTCGAGTTCAGCATCTCGGTTAATTGCTGCAAGAAGTTCGACTGATTCGCGCTCATTTCGATTAGGTTCTCGGCTTGGCTCGTTTCTAAGAACTCGATTTTCTGGGTCAATTGCTGGCTGTTGGTTTGTAACTGCTCGATTTTCTGGGTCAATTGCTCTATCTTCTCGGTTAGGAATTGTATCTGTGTTGGGTTGTTGTCGTTGGTTAAAGTCATGGGTTTGTACCTGTGGTTTATTTTGTAAAAGATAGGGAACAGGCAATGGGGAACAGGCAACAGTTTTTTCTATTTCCTCTTCCCTGTGTGTTGGTAAGAGATCCAATTTGTCATTCCCTGTTGCCCGTTCCCTGTTGCCTGTTCCCTCAAGTTGTATAGAACGTTGTTCTGGTGTCAGATGAGGCGGTGGTACAAAAGCCGCAGCCTTTGAATGCTGATTCTGCTGTTGCCAGTCTCTTAAACGCTTTGCTTCATGGCTCAATTTCTCGTAAGCTAGTGGCCCACTTGCGACTATGAAATCATCAACACCTTTAGAAGGCCCTGGCAAGCTGACAACTTTTACTCTTGCTCCAGCTTCTTGTAACAATCTTCCAGTCACGGAAATATCTCGTTCGATATGGAGCTTCGTTTCGGGCTTGGTTTCGTAGTCAAAGCAGAACTTGAAAACTCTCCCTTGTGTGGCGAAAACCGCTAATTCTTCATGTAGGTAAGACTTACCGATTTTTTTGCCAAACTCATCTTTGGGAGTTCGGTATCCCGCTGAAATCCCAGGTAGCCCAATGGCAGCATGACCCTGACTCAACAGACTGGCTGCTTTTTTAGCTCCTTCTGCGATCGCACAGGGGATATTATGTTTCCATACACAGTACCAAAATCCTGACTGGCGATCGCTATCACTGGGGTTCACCTTGTGTTTGGAGTAAATGCGTTCGGCAATATCGTCGGGAACATCTAGCAAGAATATACTTAATTCAACTTTTGGGGGATGCTCATATTTAATGAATTTCCCTTCAATTATTTGATTATTCTCATCTTTTTTGGGTCTTGGTTGATTTGGCTTGTAGCATCCCCATCGTTTAATCGGCGGTTTCTCACCTGGCTTTAAGTTAGCAAATGTTCGCGCATCAACTCCAGCATCACACCACCATCCACCAGCATCAAGATGCGAATATGCCCTTATAAAACCATCTGTTAGCCGTCCTGTATTTGTTCGATTCAGTTTTTCGCTGACCATGAGCCGTTCCCAGGCTTCATGCTCACCACCTGCATAGTTAAACTGAAGACTCTCAAAGTTCAACGCTGTAATATCGGGATGAATAGCACTATTTTCAAACTCCTGCCAATCCTTTGGTTCAATAAAATTGGGAATGTCTTCAGTATGATATGGTGTCCAAAACGCTTCTGTGGGGACAGGAGATTTCAGTACTGGCTTAGAGAAAACCGATTCAACAGTATTATAATTTGGTGTCTCTTTCAAGACGGGCAAGACTTTCGGTACTTTTATTGATGAATCATGGCTTGTTGTTCGGCTAGATGCAACTGATTTCACAATTGGCTCGACAAAAGGAGTAGATACTGTCGTCTCTTGTTTTAGTACTGGCTTCTCAAAAGGGGCACTTATATTTATAGTTATTGCTTGGTGCTGCTCAATCGTCGATTTCTGAATTTGTTTTCGTAGCAATTCCAAAGCATTCTCTTTGGCTTTCGACTCTTGCGCCAACTCTACCAATCGCGTTGGATCTTCGGTGTAAATTTTTAATTCATGCCTTGCACGGCTGGCAGCAACATAAAAACTTTCCTGTCCAATAGTGAAATCTGCCGAAATTAACACCCGATCCGCAGTTTTCCCCTGGCTACTATATGTTGTACTTACAAGGGCATAGTCTAAGTTTTGCGCCTTTGCCAAACTAATGCATTCAGTACGCTCATCAGCATATTTAATTTGGACTATGTTCAGGTCGATCCCTGTCACAGTAAATTCCTGTCCGTTACGTCGTCCCAATTGCCGATCGTTTTTCTTCCATTGCAGGCGATCGCCCACAGCAATTTCAATCTGGTGACTCTGGTAAACCGCTTTCTCAAAAGCCGTGTCTACATCCATTACCTGACCATTATCACCAATTAGGGTCAACTTGTCAGTAGTTCGACCAACCACTTCATACAGTTTGCCTTTCTCCAGCCCCCGACGTTTATAGTCCCGTGTCGGCATGACCACATCACCAATTTCAAAGTTATGGGCAAACCGCATCTGTACAATTGAAAGATTTTTGGTTTGCAATTGGGTGATGGTTGCAGTTTCTCCCAAAGTTCCCTCATCTTTTAGCTTGTCTCGAATGGCTTGAGTAAGGGCAAGTCTTTCTGTATTCGTCCCAGCTAAGACAAGAGTTTTGAGTCGCTGCTCTGGTGTCCCTACTATATAATCATTGGCGATCTGCTTTATTTTGGATTCACTCTCTACTTGAAGTATGGAACCGTTGGCTTCTAGTCGTTCAAAACCAGCTTCAATCCTGCCATCAGCAATTAAATCTACTGCTAATTTTAGTTGAGGGTCTTTTTGGCGCAACGATTCATTGAGGTGTGCGGTTTTAATTCCTGCTTGCTGCAAGGATTTGAAGGGATTACCTGCTGATACTGCTGACAACTGCCGAGTGTCACCTACTAAAATCACCCTAGCTTGAAGTAAGGTTGCTCTTTGTAGGAGTGCATGGGCATCCTTAGCGCTGAGTAAAGAAGCTTCATCCACAATCCAGATTTGATTTGGTTCAATTTCTTTTGGTTCAGTGACAAGTAATCTAGCAATAGTTTCAGATTGAATCTCTAACTCTTCGCTCAAAACCTTAGCAGCAGAGGAACTGGGGGCAAAGCCTTTGATGGTATATCCCCTATCTGTGGCGATCGCTTTCAACTCTTTGAGGGCAAAAGTCTTGCCAGCACCAGCTACCCCCTGCCATGCAATGAACTGGTCTTGTGTTTGGGCAGCTAATTCTACTGCTTGGCGTTGTCCAGTATTTAGTAAGGTGTTCTCTAAGTGGCTTTCGACTACTTCCGGCTGGGAAATGGAGTCAAATTTGCATTCACCTTGCTGCATCAAGTTAATCGTCGCCAACTCCCGCCGCACTGCTGTCATCGTCGTAAATTGGTCAGTTAATCCTGGTAGAGCGATTAACTCCTGATGCTCTCTAATCAGGGCTGCTGTTGCTGTTACATCCGTAGCTAAACGTTCTTCTAAGATGAATTTTTCTAAATCTTCTTGTCTAAAAGCGACATTTCTCTCACTGCAATGTGCGATCGCTAAATCCAAAACCTCTGCCAAACTTTTCTCATTGGCTGGTATATCCTGCCTTGGTTCACCTGCCTTAACAAACCTAATCCCTAACGCCGCAGCTTCTTCTTTCCAGAATGCAAGTAACTCTGATTCTGGTAGTTTTTGCTTGCGCTGGCGAGTATTATCCCAGATTTTCTCACGTTCTGCCCAAGTCGAATTAGCACTAGATGAGGCGAGTATTTGCTGTCGGCGTTGAGAAAATGCCTCTAAATCCTCGAATTTAAAGCCCTTTATATCAAATTGCCCATGTTTGCTCTTTTCTATCTCGTAGCCAAGCTTCTGCACCTCACGCGCCAGAGAGCTTTGGTATGCCATCCCCAAGAATTTTTTATTGGCGAATATTTCATTATTACCCAAACTCAACCACCTACCATCTGGAGTTTGGGTCATGTTCATCAGCAAACAATGGGTGTGCAGATGTGGGTCTAAATCCCGACTTTCGATGTGATCGAACTGCGCGACGACCAAGTTACCAGTCTTAACTCTATGTCTGCCGCTATTATCTGTCACTCTGGTATAGGCATAACGCTGCTCTATTAGCTCCAAGGTTTCTTTTAGCGCCTGATGATGGGCATCGATTAACCGTGTATCCCCACCCACCAATGCCATCAAGCTCACACTTTTGGGCGCAGAAAATGTACAGTCTAATGCGGCTCTGCGTTCTCCTTTCCCCTTTTCTTTGACTACTCTGGCATTCAATACCTCACGACCATCAGGCGTAAGCCCCTCAATGATATTTTTAAAAGCGTCTTCGTCATCGACTGCCCCTGACAACCCCAACTTTTTAGCACCTTGACCATTCCAAAGCGACTTTCCTTGGTGATAGTAATTCTTGATGAAGTAGTTCACCGCCATCTCACTTGAGACGTTAGCCGCTGTTAGCATGGCTCACCTCTGCTATGGGGTTTACATAACTTAATGTTTGTGAGATTTCGCAATTGCCAATAACTATTGAATTCCTTGTTAATCACCGGCATCAAACTTACTTCTGTTTGATGTCGAGTTAAAAAAACTTGGTGAGACTTAGACTTCAACAATTTTTTATTCCTGATTGCTCATGCCATTTAATATAGCAAAAAATTGAGCATTCTTTCCGCCAAATATGGCGTACTGTGCGTCAGAAAAAGATGGATTACAGGGGTTGTGGTTCTTGAAGCTAATTACTAGATAATTGGGAGAATCCTTGAGGAAAGCGGGAAGTATCAGGAAGTACTAGGAAGTCTTGGGAAGTCTTAGGAATTGTTGGAAAATATTAAGCTAATGAGAATTTTGTGACTAGATGATGTTGAATAGTTGAAAAGGTAAGAAATGAATTGGAGATTTGGGAGATATTGTTTAGATATTGGGAGATGTTGAATGTAATTGGTGATTATTGGGAATTGAGAGATTTTGTGGAGATTTTCTATCAGATGCACGAATTCATGGAAAGTCAAAGAGTATTGCCAAAACTGTAATCTTTCTTCGTAAATGTGGAAAAAATCACGGTTTGGGCGGTTCAAGTTGAGAGTAATTATCAATTAGATAGACAAAAAAAGGGTCAAAAACAGGGAGAATTTTTCTTGTGGATTTAATGTTGAGTCTTGATCCGGGAACTTCAATGACGAAGATGGTTTATCGTGTTCTCTCGGAGATTTCGTACAAGTCAGAATTGCTGTGTATGGAACCAGAGTTAATTAAGATTTCCAAAGACTCCCTGGATTTATATGAGTCTGGGCAAATGAATCGGCCCAATCCAGAGAATGAAGCGTGGATAGAGTACAACGAAGAATATTATGCGGTTGGGTTTTTGGCACAAAAGTATTTTGAAGCGCGAATCAATTTTTTAGAACTCAAGTATGAGAACGCGATTCCAAAAACTTTGGCAGCAGTGGGGGCAATAGCGATTAGAGAAGGATTGAAGTCCAACCTTGATTTATCGTTGGGACTGCTGTTGCCTTATGGGGAGTGGGAAGACAGGGAAAGATTGGAGATGGGTTTAACCAAGGCACTGTCTAGCTTTAGCTTTCGAGGTCAACAATTTTGTGTAAATCTGATCAGCTTTCAGTGTTTGCCGGAGGGTGGGGGACTGGTATTGACGCGAAGTAAAAAACTCGGCACAGACTTTAATAAAGTGAACATTGCTGTGGTGATGCTGGGTTTTCGGGATATATCAGCCGTAATCTTTGAGCGTGGTATTTCAACTGGAAAAACGGAAGGATTGGGCTTGGCGTGGATGCTGGAGAGAATCAAAAGCCGAACATCAGGGCAAAACTTACACGATCTGTTAAAGGCTGTCCATCTATCAGGCCCGACATTGAAACCGAGATACTGCAAACCTTTGGCTCGGAGCAAAAAGTCTGATTTTCAGGTTGAGGAGATAGCACAAATTATTGAAGTGGCTGACTTATCTCGTAAAGAATACTGGGAAAAGGTATCCACTTGGCTCAAAATTAATATTCCTGCCCATATTGAGCAAGTCATTATTGGTGGTGGAACGTCGGAATATTTAGGTTCGGAGTTGAAAAATTTGTTTCCTCATACCGACATTTCATGGGCAGCAGAATTATCTGAGGATGTGCGTTTAGCTTTTAACCTGCCGATTAAAAAAGATGCCTTGTGCTTGCGTTTCACTGATGTATATGGATTGTTTCGTTACCAACACGCTACATTTCGTAATTCGTAATGACGCTCCTGCGTCGCTACCGCTACGCTAACGTAATTCGTAATAGTAATTTGCTCGTGAAGAGAGGAATATTAGAATGTTTTCAGATGTTGAGTTTCGCTTACGAAGTAGAGTTAAGGCTGATAGTTCCGAAGCCGTGGTAATTAAGTATCTAAACTCCAGAAATACTCTTTATCCTGCTAAAGATATGGCGATGATTGCTATCAGCAGCTATTGGCTTCCTTTAGCTTATCAAGCTGTGAATCAATCAGTGGATTTAGAGCCACACATTCGTGCTTGTCTTTACCGCCTTCAACTCCACTCTTCATATTTGATGGGACTGCTGGGAGAAATCCCGCCTCAAGGAACGCCGATGATTGCAGTAGCCTCTAATCAATCACAGCCACTACAACTAATACAATCATCACCATTACCAATATCCAGGACTTCAGTCAAAGAACCATTACAAATAGCCAGAACTCCTGTACCAGAAGAATCGGAGTCGGGAACTGACTGGTTAAATCCTTTTTAGGACTGACCATTTTTTGAATTGATTTGACGCATTGCTCCTTTCTGAGCATCTTTTTCAGTGAGCGCAAATATGTCGTTTCAAGCTTTTTAAATAGTAATTCATGATTATGTATCAACCACAAGAACTTTTTAACAACCTCTCACCATCCGAAATTAGCCGGACTTTACGCTTGAGTGGGATACCTGAAAAAGAGTTATATACCGAGAATGATGCAGACAGGTTTCGTGAATGTCGCACTTTAATTGAGCAGGGTGGAACTGAGGAGGAAGTAATGGCTCTATTATCTCCAGTTGTTGACAATGCACTGTCAGAAACTCAGGGCAATTCCTCGTCGTCAACGAAAAATGGGGGGAAAAAACAAGGGAAGAAAGCCCAATTACCATTAGATATCACTGAATTACTAGTTATTGCTCGTGAAAGAGGCTATAAAATCGCACTTTCTCAGGCTTTAATAATTCTCCAAATCTGCGGACTATCTGAGCAAGATGAGTATAGCCCAGATGAGTGCGAACGCTTTCTTGAAACCTACAAATCAATAAAAGAGCAAAACAAATCCTTTGAAGAAGTTGCAGCCAGCTTAACAACTCTAGGTAAAAGCGAAAATTCTCAACAATTAAAATTAGATGCAGTCATTGAGAATGTTAGTGAAAAAGCTGTAGCGGCAAGAGAAGATTTATCTAGCTTGATTGATAAAATTACTGCTGCTCAGGCTGAAGAAGCCCCAGAGTTAGTTCAATCACTTTACCTTAAAAATGTTGCACTGAAATTACAACAGAGCGATTCTGAAAATAACCTCTTCGCTCAATTAGAAGAAAGAATCATGGCGAGAATCGCCGAAAAAAAGCAGCAGAGGCTACAGTTATCTGGAGTGACTTGGGAGACGACACCCTTACCATCTTCTTCGCCCACGCCGATGCTGTCGCCCAACGCATTAGAGAATGGAACGAATACCGATTAAAACAAGAAATTGCAGCCAAAGAACGCACTATTGATATTCAAGTCGAAAAAGCCTCCGATGCTAAAGCCAATAAATTAGCTGCCCACAAGCTGGAAAAAATACAGGCATGGAACGAAGCACAACTAGAACGTCAAAAACTTCGTCAAAAACGCTTTGAACAGTTCAAAGGACTTGTTTTTTGGCTCGGTGGTTGGCTCGGTTCAGGTCGCTCTGGGATTTTCTTTTTTGGCTCTGCCATGTTAGCTTCTGCGACTTTTGCAGGAGTAACAATCATTAATCTGCCAACAAATCTTTCCTGTCCTGATCGCAAAAGTCCCTGTTATCTGGTATACCAAATGCGATTTAACAATAAAAGTGTGATTTTTCCACAACAGACCAAGGATATTATTGCTGAGTATGAACGTAATAAGAATAAACCTAAACGGCGCAGATAATTAAGTTTTGGGGAAAGAGAAACTGTCTGTTTTAGTTTTCCCTATCTTTGGAACAGCATCGAATGGCATGAAGACTCATGTGAAATATCGTCAGGGCAGGGTGTTGGGTGTAGTGTTAATAAAAATTGAATTTTAGTCCGCTAGACAAAACCAAGTTGTTCCTAATTCCCTACACCCCAAAACCAGTAATACCAAGGGTTAACGAACGCTTAACAAGCGTGCCATTCGGAACAGCATCAATAGTTTGATAGAGGGATGAAGTTATGAACGAACTAAAAGAAATTAAACTTTGGGATGATTGGGACGATATTAATTTGTCTACTCCCGAACGTCGCATTGAACGCTTAGAAATTCTGCTGTGCCAAAAAGTACATAAAGGCGAAGATATCTCTCAATGTCTGCAAGTTTTGGAGTACTTGAAAAATTGTACGACTCACCAGAAGTTGGAGTCTGTTTTCTTTAAGCGAGTTCAGCCTCAACTGACTTTCAACTGCTGGCAAATAATTGGTCAGGCTACTTTAATCTCAATAGTCGCTATTTCTTGCTGTTTTGCCATATATAAAATAGCTACTTCACCAATATCTAATAATTCTTCGTCGGAATTATCTCTTGGCAAAGAATTATCAAAAAACACCCCACCACACAGTAAAAAACATCATAGATAAACACAATGACAGGGCGGTATATTTATTTACTGCACTGCGATTACTGACTATGGTACTCCATCAACAATCTCTAAAATCTTTCAAGTTAACGGAGTAAAAAGGCAGTTTATGAATATTTACTTTCATGCCCAAGGTGAGGCGATCGCTTTTTTTCACATATTCAGTTCAAATCACTGCATTTGATGGATAAAAACTTTCTTTACAGCGTAAGTCACCTACTTTAATAAGAGGTGTCCTTGTCAAAAGGCAAACTGTCAGCATCCTCAAAGTTACGCAGGTCTTGCTCCATCTGCTGCCGACGTTGAGCGTAGGTTCTGCTGTCTTCAATCCTTCCTCTCATCAACCATGCACCAAAGTTGATGCCTTGTTCTACGTGATCGGCAGACACTTTATTGTAATTATCAACCTCCATTTTCTTGCGCCACTCAAGTTGTTCGAGGGCACTTTCACTGATACCAATTTTCTGAGCGTATTCTACATATTCAGGTCTGAGAGAACCATCTGGGTTAAATTCTTTTTTTTCTTGTTCAGTGAAGAAATCGTAGGCTGTGTAGATTGGCCACGGCTCTGGATCAGTCTCGTCCAGGTGCTTCCACTCGTCATACTCTTCTTTTGCTCTACGAGCATAACTATCAATTGCTCCTGGATCTTCACCTTTGGATAACATTTCTTGCCGAGCTTCACTTTTTAAGCTTCCATCTGGGTTGAATTCTTTTTTATTCATATTTATCCAACGCTTAATCCTTGACATAAAAACCTCTCAAAAATTTAATTAATATTCATCAAATTTCAAATCTTATGACTTTGGAATTAAAGCATTTTGACCCTCGTTTAAATCAGTGGATCTATATAGACGATAGCAGAACCGACTCTCAATCAATTTTAACTGAAAAGCTCAGTAATACTTTACTGGAATTTTACTTTCCTGACAAAGAATTCTCATTTGGACATTCAGATGAATACAGCACTGCTGAAGAAATAAAGAATCATCCAGATGGACAAATTTTATTACTATCTTCTAAGACTCGCTTACTTTATGGAGATAAAGAATGTTTAGAAACAATTCAAAAAATTTGTCCAGATAGTAAAGACCGGGGTGCTTATGGTTCCATTTTTCTTGGGGCTTGTAAAAATGCGATTCACGAAAAGCTAAACATTTTAGTAGTAGATGATTCTACTGAGAACCGGGGTGAAAATGGAGGGATATTATCGAATGATTTGGCATATAAATTAGTTGGTGATTGTTATGGGCAGATTTCAACACAACTTTATGACAAGCTAACCTTAAGGGAATCCCAAACAGATAAAAGCTATCGTGTAATTCAACATCGATTTGGTTGGGTAGATGGAGTTGGAGAAGATACGACTGAATATCGCTTTGGCAAAGGAACACTGCGACCATACAGACTAGATAGAATAAAATATGCAAATTCTAAAAATGAACCAAAAATCGATATAATTCTTCCCGTAAGCAGTTTTAAGGGAACAGACAAGGATAGACCCAAAGGCCCTACTAAACCTCAAATTCAACCAGGATTATATCAGCAAAATATTTGGTTAGCTGAAAAAGCACAATCTCAACAAGGTCAGATGTCTATCTCCCAACTGCTGGCATCTTTCCCTCAAGGAATTAAAGATTTTGCCGAAGAATTAGAGGTACAAGCTCAAAGATTAGCCTCTATTGAAGATGACCCAAGAATTGTTGCTGCTTACTATTGTGAAAGATACGAAAAACGTAAAGAATCATTGAGCCAAAGTAAATTAAAAACATCAGACATTATCAATCAAGAAACAAATGTTAAAAACTTAGGGACAAATGATGACTTAGATGCAGATCAGGAGTTGGATGACGAGAGTGCTAAAGATGACTTGTTTATGTACAAACTCATTAAAGCTGATTTACTTGGTCATCAACAGCTATTAGAAACAGAGAAGGTAAAGCAGGAGCTAAGTCGTTTTGTACAAAGTGAGTGGCGAGATATTGCTATTGGGAAAACGCTTACTTTTGACCGAGCAATGATTATTCCTTCCAAGGAACTCAAAAATGGTGAAATCTGTGCCCCTTGGCTGGAGCAAGGAGAAAAAGTTCTTAACTTTCGCTCTCCTTTTCTTAACTCTAATGGCTTGTGTGTTTCTACTAATAAACACATTAAAGACCGTGTTGCTCCAGATGGTGAACCCTTAGAAGGCATAATTGTAGTCAATGACGAAGACCATAAGCGCATACAGCAAAGAATTGCAGATTTAGAAGCGCGAGGGGTTGATGTTGATTTTATCGACCCAGCAGAAACCGAATCAGAACGCCAAGCACGAGACTACGATGGTGATTGCATTGGTGTGGCAAGAGCTAGCTTATACCCCAATTTAACAGCAGAGGCAGAGCAAAGAAATCTTCCCCAAAACGCCTATTCACCCACGGTTAAGCTCAAAAAACAATCATTTTATGATCCCACCGATGGAACCCAACCCCCATTTGAAAAAATCGCCATCCACATGAGCGATAGCATCAGCGTGGGCATAATCAACAATCAAGTGACAGCACTGGAAGCATTAGAATCGGAAATTGAGGTACTTAAAACTTATGGGACTATCGAACAACAATCAACTTATTTAGACCAAGTTTCTAGCCATTACCAAAGTTTATTTGAACAGGAATATGGCGAGAAGCCCAAACCAATTAGAGCAGAGTACAAACCCTTTATGCAATCTGTTGTAGCTCTAGCTGAGAATCCTAACAGAAGAAGAGAGATTATTCAACAGGCGATGGATGTTAACCGCCTGATGTACCGAGAAATGATTGGTGAGGGATGTTATCAAAACCAAATAGCGGTTGATTTATTCAAAAGCGCTAAAAAACCTGAAATGGATAAAATCCGGGAAAACAGCCGCTACTTATATCGTGATGTTAATTATATTAAAGATAAGAAATCTTCGTCAGCTTATTTAAACACAGGGATAACACCAAAAGGCTACTCACCAGTAGAATTATTGATTAGCCAAACCAATAAATATTTCCAAGAATCACAGTTAG
This sequence comes from Nostoc sp. PCC 9305, assembly GCF_963920915.1. Lineage (NCBI taxonomy): Bacteria > Bacillati > Cyanobacteriota > Cyanophyceae > Nostocales > Nostocaceae > Nostoc > Nostoc sp. PCC 9305. The sequence continues at coordinate 34,425 of NZ_CAWUDN010000020.1, read as the reverse complement.
AATCGCGTCCCATCGTCCAGTTTAAAGACTTGTTCAAAGGGGTAGAATTTACACCACAACAAAAATTTGCAGCGATCACCGCGAAGTACGAGTTCGATCTGAAATTCAACGCTGCGGTTCGTGCCTCAAGGCGGCGAGAAACAGAGTCTGGCCCTAGCGCAATTATTCAAACGGATTCAGGAACGCAACTCGAAATTACCAACCTCACCCGCTACGGGCATTCCCTAATCTGGAAAGCCCAGACACTTAATATTCGCCTAGATGAGATTAAATTCACAAACAGTGAACGCCCCCATAAATTATTAGCAGTTGCACAGATAGATGGCGAGGTTGGGGAAAATGGAAAACCCGCTTACCGCAACCTGGGGACAGTTAGCCAACAATTGCAAGCAGATTACAATCTCAAGGCGGGGATGACCATGCAAGGAGCTAAACTCCTAGAACTAAAACCAGAACTTACTAGAAGCCAAACTAAACTACTCTTTGCCTTGGCGCAGGAGACGGCTGAAGCATTTTACGCCTCGATCCCAGAGTCAGAAAAACTTGCATCCGCCGCCGCCGCTTGGAATATCTGTGCATCCCGTCAGGATGAACTCGAAGTTGCAAGGAAAGAAAACGCAAACCCCCAGGCGATCGCTAAAAAAGTCTCTAATTTTGCCTTCGCTGCTTTCCCCAATGAGATTATCTCCCGCTTGGAGAAACTGCAATTTAGCGAACCGAAGTTAGTCACACTTAATAATGAAGCAAATCAATTTTTGGGCAGAAAGTGGAACCCAGACGAAAAACACCCCATAGAAATCAGAGCTAGCCACCACCCAGTCGGACATGAACGCCACGTTTCCAGACTAATGTTTGTCCAGGATGCTGACGGCGAATATAAGGAATTCGCCATGCTCGAAACCAGGGCTGGAATGTTACCAATTGGCACAAAGGCGCAAGCTAATTTCATTGGGGTAGAACCTGCTACTGCCAAAGCAACTATTGGACTGCCAGGAAACGAGCCGGTTGAAATTACTATCCGTGAACTCAAGAACTTCTCTTATGCAGGACTTGTTTTTAACACCGAACCGGTCAACTTAGAATTTGGCACTGTGCCGGTGACTGACAAAACAGTAAAAATCAAACTTGATGGGAAAACTCTGGGTGAGTTAGACAGTGATTCTGTCCAACAGTTGAAACAAATTGATTACCTGAAAAATGGTAATCCCCTAAAACTAAGGCTTACGTCAATCTCCGAAACTGGAGATCAAGCTTTTGTCCTGGGTGAATCTCCCAATGGGAATCTCCTCAAAATTAATAAAATTAACTTTTATGATTTTTCTGGTCAGACATTCAATGATCAAGATTACCGAAAACTGACTATCGAAACCTCAGCTTCTAAAACTAGAGATGCAGTATTTCTCAATGGTGAACCCCTGGGAGTATTACATTTCAAGAAAGACAAAGACGCGCTCAGACAGCTTGGATTGCTCAAAACCGGACAACTAACACCCGCACCCACTATTATTGAAAGTAATTTTTCTGTTATTTGCGCTCAAATTGACCCTAAGACCGTTGAATATCCTACTATTTGGACGAAGGAATTTCAGGTTTTTGGGACTCAATCAGTTAACCCTCAACAACTGTATATGATTGATAGTAGTGAGCCAATTCTACATCATATTAAAGAGCGTCCTACTTTCTTATTTTCTACAGAATCAAACAAAAAACTTGGAGTCATGGGTTTGGCTGTTGACAATCAGAAAGCTGAGACTGTGACTAAATGGTTAACTGCTCAAAAAGTTGAATGGCAGCAAGTACCAATAGAAGATGTTATCAGGGAAACTAAGAAAGGTCTAGCGGTATTTAACTTGGTTGATAATTCCATCCCTGCCAAAACTTTGTCGAGCATGACCAAGAAATTTGGGGCAATTATTGAATCGGATAGTGACTATCAACAAAGAGTTAATTCCCTCGCCACACGACCCCAGTTTTTGAAACCACCAGAACAAACCGCACAATCCCCACCTAACCAATCTATAACTCCATTACTCCCCACTACTCCTTCTACACCAGACATTAGTAATCATGTGAAAACCGAACCTCTAGGTGTAGAGAAGCTTCCGACAGTTACTATTGATGACTTGAGAAATTGGTACAATACCGCAGATAAGTTAGGGAAGTCGGAGAATTACAAAAAACGCATTGTGGAAGTTGCCAATCAATTTAAAGCTGGTGAGCAATTATCAGCCGAAGCGTTGACAGTAATGAATAAAGATACATCTGAGCTTGAAGTCATCAGTCGGTTGACTCAAATTGCTCAAAGGATTGGCATGGTTTTGGGACAATCTCGGCAAGATGGTTTCACTGAAGTTAAAGGCAAGGTTTATGACCTCAGCTTTAACACTGAGCGCAAAGATTTGACTATCCAACAGAAAAATGGAGATGTAGTTTTAGGTGTTCAATCAGGCAAAGTGCATACCTCACGAGTCACGCCTGAAATTATAAAAACTTTTGAAGGAGCTAACTCTCTTTTTGACAAGACTTACTCTTCTTATCAAGCCCAGTCAAGAGAAATTCATAGATAATATAGGAGCAACGCGATTTTGTGAGAATTATGCGTTCTAGGCAGTTCTTACAGTAGGAGTAAAAATAAATCCAGTAACTTTTATGAGTCAAACACAATCGGAACTAAAGCTACTGACTTTCGATGAATTTATTGAATGGTATCCAGAAAACTCAGAAGTACGTTATGAATTACATGATGGGGTGATTGTGGAGATGCCAAAGCCTAAAGGGGAGCATTCTGATTTAGGTGGTTTTTTGATTGAAGAATTACTGATCACAATTAGAGAGATGGGTAAACGCGGTATCTGGACTATACCGAAAGAATCCATTATTAAACCATTCCGAGAGAAATCAGGGTACGAACCGGATATTATTGTTTTAAATCAAGAAACTATTGATACCGAAACACGCTGGAAGAAGGAATCAGTTATCCATAATGCTAGTTCGGTCAAACTAATAGTTGAAGTAGTGTCAACCAACTGGCAGGATGATTATTACGATAAGCTTCGTGACTATGAAGCTATGGGTATACCTGAATATTGGATTGTGGATTATGCAGCGTTGGGTGGACGTGTATTTATTGGTAGTCCCAAAGTTCCGACTATTTTTGTCTGTGAACTTATTGATGGCGAATATCAAATGACACCCTTTAGAGAAACAAACCTTATAGTGTCTCCTACTTTTTTGCAGTTGAATCTAACCGCACAACAAGTTTTTGACTCGGTGATTTAAACTTTTTAGAGTTCAACAAATTGTCAATGCAAGATTTTTAAACCTTACAGCGCTTTCGGCTATTATGCAATATAGTTTTCTCCTTGCCCCTCTCCCAATACTTGTCGGTTAAGGGGGAAAGGGGAAGGTGGGGCCCCCTCTGGGGATAAGGGGCGGGGGAAAAAGGAAATAAAAAACCTTTAACCCAAACCCAGTAACCTTTTCCCCAAACCAAATTCTGAGTTGAAAATGTAAAACCCGATAGGAATTTACGCAAAACAAGTGTAAATTCCACTTACCACCCTTAAAGCTAATTCCCCATCTTTAGCGTGTTGCCAACTTCCTGTGACGGCTATAAATCAAAATCAAGGCTGAATGTTTCCGGTTCAGAATCTTCTTCTTTCTCCTGTGCAAATGGAGTTGGAGTCCAAGACGTGAGTTGGTTTGACTCAGTATTAATCGGAGTGTTTGCCATTTGTTGTACAGGTAATCCAGCCTTAATGAAAACAAAATAGCAATCAACTATAAAGTAAATCGTGTCCAGGTAACTTTTATCTAGTTTTTGCGATTCTGCAAATATGCGCTCTCGGTAATTATCTTTGAGGCGAACTTTTTCCGGTGCTAAGTCTTTTTTATCTACCATTGTTATAACTTTACTTAAAAGATGTAGTAGTTGGGTTCTTACTGCTAATGGTTTTTGCCATCTCTAAAAGCCCAGAGACATTGGCTTCTACAGGATTGTCCAGGATTTTGAAGCCGTTTTTCTCCAACAGCTTCTTAAATCCTGGTAAGAGGCAACCTCCACCAATCGCCCAGATTTCATCCCCTTGATGCTTGGCATCTAGTGTCAGATTCACCACTTTCTTCAAGTATTTTTCATACCAATCTTTCAAACAAGCGCTGTATATATCTTTGATATCGATGTCACGGCTGTATCTTGTATGCCCCATTTCCAGACAAAATCGGATCTTGGAAGCATCCCCAATTTTTCCCCCATTTAAATGTTTCATTTTTTGGGAGATATCATCGATGAGAACTTCTACACCAATGGGGTAAGCGGTGTGAACTTCTCGTTGACCCCGGTTGTAACGAGAATACAGGGTTGTTCCATTGCCAAAGTCTAAAATGGTTAGTTTTTTTGGTAGTGGATGCCCAAACAATGCACCCATACCCTCTAGTACAACTTTCAGTACTTCTACTTTCACGTCTGATTGTTTGCCAGCAAGTATTGGCTGATATTCTCCATTGAGTACTTTTTGCAATTCGTCAGCTAGACCAACATCATGTAAGCTGACGACTAATTTTAAATGCCAAGCCTTACGGTGTGGTAGATGTGCCAATGCACCTAATAAAGTCAATAATGCGTTGTTGACTTTATTTTCATTATTGTCTGTGTTGCGGTCAAAATAATTTCCTGTCCGGTAAGCAGACTCTCCAACGGTGTAAGCAGTGCCGTTAAAAACTACGCGCCCAGGTACATCTTCCATCTCGGCATTGGTTATATAGCTGGGGACACGAACTACTTCAAATCCTTCGACTAAAAGTTTGAGACTTCCGTAACCGTTATCAAAACCCGCAGGAAAAATTTTTTGCAACGTGTGAATGTTTGACATAAAGACAAAGGTAATACACTTTGATTTGTGAAAATTATCTGTTCAAGTGATCTGCAAGAGCAAGAGAAAGAAGAATAAAATAATTTCCCCTTATTTTCCCAACTCAAGAGCTTATCATAACCCCTTGGGGGCTAAATGGGGTACAAATTGTTAGCCAGTCAAATATACCCCATTTAGCACCTATATGCACCCTATATAGGGGTCAAAATCTCATCAAAGTCCTGAACTATTGTTGGGGTATATATAGCCCCCATGTAGCCCCCAATAAGAATTTTTGAAATCTTTTCTATCAACGCAGCAAAAATTAAATTAGATCATTGTTGACTTTTTGATTTATACTTTACTGTCAATTTTTTGTTGAAAAGCAATTCAGTTTTGATCTTTAACTTCTTGCTGACTAAGTAACGAGTGCGTTATTACTTGCTTACAGGTTCAGCTTTCTCAACTGAATTATCATTCACACCCAAAGTTAATTCCAAAGGAATTTTTTGGGGATAAGCTTTTACTACTTGCCGATAAACATCATAATTAGTAGGTAGGGTCTGCTGAGAATTACCCACCCCATAGGTCAGTTTGTACTTTACATCTTTAATCAATTCAGGTTTACCTACCTCTTCTTGAGGTCTTTTGCGTTGTTCAACTTCATCAACACTTGGTCGCGGCGGTAAAGTAGGCCACCATAACCCTCGGTCATCTGGGCCAACAACTGCTCCTGCCGGTTTCAATCCATTCCGATTCAACATTGAAGTATTCGCAAAAGTTTCAATATATTCGCGGGAGTCCCTACCTTCAGGGAACGGAGAAGCAGTGAAGCGCCCTTTGCAGTGAGCAAGGTGGGGAGGGATAGCGACGGGTGACGGAGGCACGGAGTCGCCCACTCTCTTCTATCTCGACACGCAGAGTCTAGTACTGCGCTGCAATAGTTCGACTTTTGAGGCTTTGAATTGTCCATATCGTCTCCAATTAATGTCATAAACGCTGACAATTTTTGTAGCTTCGCTGTACCCACCAATCCAGCCCAGAACAGTCTTTCCCGACTTCTTTGCTCTAACCAAATCACCAGACCTGAACCCAAAGGGTGTAATGGTGCCACCCTTGCGCTTACGGTTTCCGGTCACGCCACTGACCGGATTCTCAAAGTGCAATTGACGACGGTAAAGATTGGGACGGCTGATCACCCGAAACACCGATTTTGTGACGGTGACTTGACCTTGCCAGTGATGACCGCGCCCATTGCTAGATTGAAACGACTGGTATGACATAAAGTGACTAGCCGCCAGTGCGATGCCGTCATTGGCATGAGTTTCAGGAATCTGCTTTGACTTGTCACCCTTGTCTTTAGCCAGCCCTAATTGCTGCCTGAGCGTCGAAGTTTGCCACCCTTCCTGAGAAACAGTCGGGCAGAGTTCTTCTAGCCACTGAAACATGAATTTCTGTCCGACCATCACCGGAGAAAAGCCGCGTCCTTTACCCTTTTCAGTTCTGGCTTTGACGACCTCATAGCGGATGTCAGAGACGGGGAAGAGTTTGATTAGCTCTTTCGTAACCCGCAATTCCATCTGCCTGTTGGCTCGAATCGAAGGCGGCAATTTACCCTGCCTTCGATTCGAGAAGCGCTTCTGGCGATGCGCTCTGAGATGGAATGCCACTTTGCGGTTGATACGTCTGGCACGTCTGGCACGACGCAGAATTCGGCGACCATTCATCTTCTTTGTAATTGCCTGGAAGGGCAGGATGAGATGTGCGGTGAACAGCGTAAACCTAGATGACTGAATTCCAATACCCGTGAACATCTTGCCGGGGTCGATGCCGAGTGCGATGTCTTGAACCTCGTAGCCTGATGGCTCGCAGATTAGCTGAACGCAAAACAGATTCAGGTCGTTGTGAACGACTTTTGCCTTGCCCGCTTTGAGCCAGCGACGAGCGCGGCTGGGTTTGGTGGGCATAGCAGGAGAACCGTCTGGATTGAGAACTGAAACGCGCATTTTGGAGATAATCCTTATCGCTAAGTGAGAAAGTCCCTTCGCCCACCATCAAGATAGATGTCCTTTCTAAAAGCACCGATAACCAGTCGGTTTAGAGGCAATCCGAGTTAGGGAAACGCTCGGAAGTCTGTGCTATCTCGTTGGCTCGTTGGGCTAGTGCAACGCTTTGTTAGAACCTGGCTGTTCCAAGCCCTATCCTCAAAACCCGTGGCGCGGAGCGCTAGGGTTTAGGGTAGGGTAGTTGACTGCGTGGCTGTGGTTGACTAGTTAGGTTATTCGCATACTTGACTTGCCAGGAGTAACTGGTGAGTGCTGTAGCTTCATACTGTTCAGCAGTAGTAGTGCTGCAACTAGTTAGTGTCAGTGCCGTTAGTGCAGTTATTATTGAGGGTAAAATTTTCAACTTTTGCATTATCAATCGTAAATATCTCTTACTAATCACTCTTGAAGAGGGAGGTAGCATCATTGCTGCCAAGGTGAAGGAATCGCCGTAATCGAAAGCACTTGACCTGTTGTTAATCTAATCGCCGTCTGCTCACAATTAGGACATTGGACTTTCACCTGAATTAGTGAAGGATGACCTTTGTATTCTCCCATCACAGGCTCTCCAGTATATTCGCTAATTATTCCCTGTTGACATTGATAGCACTCGAATATGACACGCCCCACTGAGGAGTTACAATCCAAAAACTGGATATGTTGACAGCGTTCTGGCGGTAACTCTTCTTCATCATCGTTCTTTGTCAATTGACCCTGTTGCTTAGGCTGTTGCGGTGATTTGGATCTTCTCTTGTCAGAAGAGGTACGTTCTGCTTTACTTTTCTCTAAATGTTGCGGTTTCTCAGCAGCGTTCGGCTTTGACCTTAAAGGAGATATCACCTCTGCTTGGGCTGGCTGCTCAACTGACGGCGGCTCATCAATGGGAGTAATGCCAAGCTGAGAGGTTGGCTGCTGTTTCTCTACTGCTTTATAAGCAACAAGGTCAAGCTTTGGGCTTTGGTCGTTGGGTTTTGGCTGTTGTTTAGGTAGCTTGGGCGATCGCTCTTTTGATTTCATCAGAACTTTTTATGTGGACTTGGGGAAATAAGTTTATTTTAAGCGCTAATTTATTTCCCTAAATCGCTCCTCATCGCCAGAATGAAAGTATAGTTAGCTTTTTAGGTAACAAGCAATTTTGAGCATTAGTTTTTTATTACTTTGGTGTAAAACTTGTGAAAATCTTTGCGGTCTACTTAAATTGTCATAGAATCAGTTCATTCTGTAACTAATATATATATGTTTTTTCATCAAAAATCGCATAGTACTAAGAAAATATGATTATCGCAGTTACTAATCAAAAGGGAGGAGTAGCCAAGACAACCTCTACTATTGCACTAAGTGGATTGCTGGCAGAAAGTTCCTCCTGCCTTGTAGTTGACTTTGATCCCCAAGGCAATTTAACCACAGGTCTAGGAATCAAGATTCAGCCAGGGCAGATGACTGCTTATGAAGTACTTACAGATCGTAAACAGAGCGCATCTGAAACTATTATTGACACCGAGTACGGAATCAAGCTGATTCCGGCTGACATATCTCTAGCATCTGGAGAAAAGCAAATTTTGACCTCGGCAGATAATAGCCGAATCCTGAGAAAGAAGTTGAATCCTTTACGGCAAGAATTTGCTCATATCCTCATTGATTGTCCACCTAGCTTAGGTATGCTGACTCTAAATGCACTAATGGCAGCAGATGCAGTGTTGATCCCCGTTCAATGTCAGTTTTTTGCTTTAGAAGGCTTACGACAATTATTGGAAACTATCGAAAGTCTTCGTGATGAAGACACTCACCCCAATTTGCAAATTTTAGGAGTCTTGCCTACAATGGCAGACCGTACACTCACGACCCAAGATGCTCTCAAAACTCTTAAAACTAAACTTCCTGGGGTCAAAATTTTTGAACCAGTTCCTAAGTCTGTTCAGTTTCCAGAGTCCAACTTGGCGCGTCAACCAATTCATCGATATACCACAGAAAGAAAATTGATTGAACCTTATCAAGAAATCGCCAGGGAAATGGCAGAACAGGAGTAATATGGCGAAGCGGCGCTTGTCAATGGCAGATGAAATGGAATTTCCGAATAAAACCAGACAATTCCTTGACTTAGTAGGAGTTACCAATAATCCTCAACTCTCGGAAAACGAATCTATTGAACAATCTTTATTAATAACTCAAATTCACCTAGCTGCTCATCAGCCTCGGCGTTATTTTTCAATTCAAGGAATGGAAAGCCTAGTTGCTTCTATTCGTGAACATGGCATCTTGCAGCCACTGCTTGTCCGACCGTTAGAATCCGGTAATTATGAATTGATTGCTGGTGAACGTCGCTACCGTGCGGCTCAAACTCTTGGAATGGAGCAAGTTCCGGTTATTATCCGCCATCTCAATGACCAAGATGCTTTCCAAGTCGCCCTCCTCGAAAATTTGCAACGGGAAGATTTAAATCCGGTTGAGGAAACTGAAGCTATTTTGCAACTGCTATCTATTCGCTTGGAATGCTCTCAAGGAGAAGTTATTTCCCTACTCAATCATATTGCTAACCTCCAAAAGCAAAAAACAGAAACTACGAACAACGTTGTTCGTAACCAATGGGAAATGGTAGAAAAGATATTTTCAGTAATAGGTAGGTTGACTCCAGACAGTTTTCGTAGTCATCGCCTACCTTTACTAAATTTACCTAAAGATGTTCTAGAAACTTTGCGCCAAGGACAACTAGAATATACCAAAGCTCGTATCATCGCTCAATTGAAAGACAAAGATCAGCGACATCAACTTCTAGTGAAAACTATTGAAGAAAATCTTTCAGTTAGAGATATCAAAAGTTACATTCAATCAGTTCAACCTCCTAAGTCTTCTCAGCCGAATATCCTTCCTAATCGGATGAAGGAAGCCTATCAGCGAGTTAAGCAAGCTAAAATCTGGGAAGATCCTAATAAAGCAAAAGTTTTAGATAAGTTGTTAGGGCAAATTGAAGCTTTATTAGAGTAAAATCTATGGTTTTTTACAACATATTTCACTTTCCTCACCAACCTTTGAGGCGTAGCTTGCATAGCTTGCGCTCGTAGTCATCGTATGGGGAAGCGAAGCAGCATTTTCGACTTTATCATCTACTATTACTGTAATCTCAAAAGAGTATAGTATTTATGTACTATGATTGAACTGAATTCCAGTATTGTAATAATGTGCGGCATCTGAGCATAAACAATGTCCACTCCCTCTAATCTTTCCCCTCAACAAGTAAGTGCCTTTCCTCAACACGAAACAATCACCGGAGTCGTAGAACGTTTAACTTTTTACTCTGCTGAATCGGGTTACACAGTGGCAAGACTGACCCGCCCCCGCAGCACCGAACTGACAACAATTGTCGGCAGCTTTGCTAATATTCAGCCAGGTCAAACTCTACAGCTAACCGGTTTCTGGCGTGACCATCCTCAGTTTGGCCCCCAGTTCCAAGTAGTCAACTACAAAGAAACCAAACCAGCTACTCTCACTGGAATTGAAAAATATTTGGGTAGTGGTTTAATTAAAGGCGTGGGCCCAGTCACAGCCAAGCGTATCGTCGCTCACTTCGGTTTAGAAACCCTGGACATTATCGAAAACCAGATTGAACGACTGATTGAAGTCCAGGGTATTGCCAAAAAGCGGATCACTCTCATCAAAAACGCCTGGTCAACTCAGAAAGCTATCAAAGAAGTGATGGTGTTTCTCCAGGGGCATGGTGTTTCTACCACTTATGCTGTGAAGATTTACAAGCAATATAAGGATGAAGCGATCGCTACTGTTACCAAAAACCCATACCAGCTAGCAGCCGACATCTACGGTATTGGCTTTCTGACTGCTGACAAGATTGCGAGAAATATAGGAATTGCCCCGGATTCAGAATTTCGTTACCGTGCAGGAAATTATCCACTGTTTAAGTGAAGCTGCCGAAGATGGCCACTGTTACCTGCCACAAAGCGAACTGATTGAGTCGGTAATCAAACTACTGACTACCGAATCTCATCAGCCCACAGAAGAAGCGGTCGCGATCATTATTAAAGATATGGCTTTAACAGACGACCTGATTAGAGAGTGGGATGAAGAAAAAACACTACTTTGCTACAAGCCGACTTACTTTCATACAGAACAAAATTTAGCTCAACTGATACGCCAACGCTTGGAAAAACCTGTTGGCACTGACATTGAGCGTGTGCGTGATTGGATTGACCGCTTTACAGCCAACCGTAAAATTCAGCTTTCAGAACAGCAACGCCAAGCTGTAGAAACAGCAGCGTACTCCAAAATCATGATCCTCACTGGTGGCCCTGGCGTTGGAAAGACCTTCACAACTCACACCATTGTCAGTCTGTGGAAAGCAATGGGTAAATCTATTGCTCTAGCTGCACCCACTGGACGGGCTGCTCAACGCTTAGGTGAAATGACTGGGCTGGAGGCAAAGACAATTCATCGCTTGTTGGAATTTGACCCGCGCTCAAGGGGTTTCAAGCGCGATAGCGAAAATCCTTTACCCCACACGGCAATTATCGCTGACGAAGCTTCGATGCTTGATTTATTTCTGGCTTACTCCTTGGTTAAAGCAGTATTGGCTGGCGCTCTATTGTTGTTGGTGGGTGATATTGACCAGTTACCGTCTGTAGGGCCAGGTCAAATACTGGCTGACTTGATCAATTCTGGGCGAGTTCCCGTAGTGCGGTTAACCCAGGTATTCCGCCAAGCTCAAACAAGTGCAATTATCACTGCTGCTCACCAAATCAACCGGGGACAGTACCCAACAATCGAGCCAATTTCTGATAATCCCGTGTCTGATTGTATTTGGCACGGCGGAGGTCATCAGCCTGAACATGGAGTGCAAGCAATTTGCGAATTGATTACAGACTTGCTCCCCGGCTTAGGTTTTAATCCTGCTACTGATGTCCAAGTGCTTTGCCCGATGACACGGGGAGTAATCGGGACTCGTAACCTGAACACAGTATTGCAACAGTTGATCAACCCACCCAGCCCCAGCAAGGTGGAGATTAACAGAGGTGGGAATTTGTTACGCGAGGGCGATCGCATCATCCAGCTAACCAACGACTACAACCGCGAAGTTTTCAACGGCGACTTGGGAATAATCCTCACCATTGATACTGTCGAGCAGGAAGTTACAGTACTGTATGGTGAGCGGACTGTGGTTTACGATTACGCTGACCTGAATGAAATTGCCCTTGCCTGGAGCATTTCGATTCATAAAAGCCAAGGCTCAGAATATCCGGTGATAGTTCTGCCAATTTATATGCAGCACTATATGATGTTGACCCGGAACCTGTTTTACACTGGTATAACTCGTGCCAAGAAGTTAGCGATCGTAGTTGGCGCAAAAAAAGCGATATCTCTAGCGGTGCGCTCTACTGATGACCAACGGCGGTACACACGGTTACAGCAGAGGTTACTTCACCCAGGACTGCATTGGTGATGAATTTTGATTATTAAAAATAGAAAACTTTATTGAGCTATTTGATTTATACTTTTAAATTCCTTGGTTTAAAAAAGTGTTGAGTTTGTATGTCCAGCCTGAGTTCCGATATGGTTCGCATCTATTTGCAGGAAATTGGTCAGTATCCTTTATTAAAGCCAGAGGAAGAAATTGCTTATGGTAGACAGGTACAAGAAATGATTGCCATTGAGCAATCTAAAAATGAACTCACCCAACAGCTAGACCGTGAACCAACTTTGACTCAATTAGCTAATGCTGTCGAAAAAACCGAAGCACAAGTCCGAGCAGCACTACACCTTGGCCAAAAAGCCAAACAAAAAATGGTAACAGCTAACCTGCGATTGGTAGTATCTGTTGCCAAGAAATACCAGAACCGCAATTTGGAATTTCTAGATTTGATCCAAGAAGGAGCGATCGGTTTACAACGGGGTATAGAAAAGTTTGATCCCAACCGGGGCTATAAGCTATCAACCTATGCCTACTGGTGGATTAGTCAAGCTATAACCAGAGCAATAGCAGAACAATCGCGCACTATTAGATTGCCTGTTCACCTCACTGAAATACTTAATAAAATTAAAAAAGTGCAGCGAGAAAGCTTTCAAAAACTTGGTCGTCATGCTAGTGCTGAAGAAGTGGCTGCATCATTAAACATCAGCCCAGATAAGCTTCGAGAATATCTCAGTGCTTCTCGCACAGCCATCTCTTTGAATAAACAAGTCGGAGACGAGAAAGAGACAGAATTGGGCGAAATTTTAGCAGACGTTAGCGCTTCACCAGAAAAACTGCTCACCCAAGAACTTCTATCGCAAGACGTAGCTAAATTCTTAGAACCATTGACACCTATACAGCGTCAAGTGTTGACTTTAAGCTTTGGGCTAGAGAACGATCAGCATTTCAATCTCGCTCAGATTGGCCAACAGCTAAATCTTAGCCGAGAAAGGATTCGTCAAATCCAGGTCAAAGCTATAAGCATTCTCCGCCATCGACAAAACGACATACAAGAGTATTTATTTGATTAAACCATCATGTAAAAATAGTTGTACAAATTTCAGTAGACCAAAAAGTTTGGCGTGAGCTTTGCTCACCGTATTAGCATCAGCTAGTAAGTTTGTGGTACCGATTTTTCTTACTTGACCTTTTGTTAAGTTCTCTCACCGGTCTTAGACCCAGGTTTTACCCTGCATACCAAAAAGATTTCCAAATGGGTCCCACATTTGACAAATTGCTTGCTGTCCCTCAATTACCAAAGGGCCTCGATAAAGCCTTGCACCATGCTTTTGGGCATAATCTAATGCTTGCTCAAAGTTGTCTACACGCCAATACGCTACTTGACCTGCGTTCCCCGGACGCATTTTTTCATCTGCCAGATGGAAAAACATTTCAACGCTGCCAACATCAATCAATGCTCCCTGTATTTCATTTTCTACATAAAAGTAATTCATTGGTATATTTAAAAGCTCGCCATACCATTGAGCAGCTGCAACAACATCATCTACGAAAAAAAATATAGCTTGAACGCCCTTAAACATATACTGCTCAGTTTCTCCTTATCTGGTGAAGCACCCCAAAATCTATCCTACTTGCCAAAGCATACGCTCGTCACTGCTATTGTGACTCTTCATTTTTCTACATTCTAGGTATTCCACGTCAGAGCTATTACGTATAATTACCTTCATTTTGTACAATAAAAACACACTATTGTTTGAGCGAAAAATAAGCTGATGTATTTATTAGATACATCAGCTTTTGAATTATCCCAAGATTTCAATCACAGCCGCTAGAATAGCTGGGGCTTTGTCTGAAACCGGAATGAATACCCGCTTTTTCCAGTTGATGATCTCGGTGAAACATCCAGCAGCTAAAAGCCGCTCTGCCAGTGAAATAGCATTAACCAGTTCTATGCGAGGTTCTGCGGCAATGTAAGAACGCCGTAAAGTAACGCCACCCGGTAACTGCTGGGAATAGCCTTCGTTTAACACCAGTGAAACAAGTTCTGCTGGGCTTAACAACTGGTTCTTCAGACCGAGTTGTTCAGCCACAGACTTAATATCATTAGCATTCACCACCCGACCGAGAATCTTTTGCCCATCGCTGGTTTGTAGTCGGAAGACTCGACTATTCTGCTGTGGCAGGATTTTCCAGATGGGTAGGAGAATACCAGTTACCAAATGCAGGTAATCGGTTGTGAACTTGGGTAATTCGTTTACTTCAGTAGACCAAGCAGCAGTAAACGCATCAATAGAAACTTGCCCCCATGTGGAAGATTCCAAGTCTTGGACTGGTACGCGAGTTTCTTTCTGTGGTCGAACCAACAGAACTCTTGGTACAACACCACCATCAGCGTCGTAGATACTATGTGTCGGAATTGACACAGCAACATGACCAGATTTGGAGTTGATCATGAGCCTTCCTTGATATTGAGTGGCGAACTCAACCATTTCTTGAGCCATTCTGATGTGGTTCCTTTGGGTGCGCTCCACTTTCAAGTAATTGGTGACGCTACCTGTGGCAGGGTGGGTGTACACAGCTTCCTGGCTCTCAACAGTAAAGTGTTCAGCCCGTAAAGTTTCCACCCCCATCTCATAGACCCCATTAGCGATCGCTGCCTCAATCTGCTGACTTAGCAACAACTCAAAACGCTCGAAAATGATGTTCTGCATATCGATGCGTAAAGCCAACAGGCGATTGAGGAATTGCCGCAATGGGGGCAAGTCGATTTTCATCCCGCCTTCGTGAGAGGTTAAGCACAGTCCAGTCATTTGCTCGAACTTTCCTAAAGGCACTTCATAAAATCGACCTTGGTATATTTGTCTGAATAACTCATACAGGGCGTGTTCTGCATAGTTCGACTCCAGATTATCCTTAGCTTGAAATATCCCATTGCCACCGGTCTGCCGTTGACCACGAGTAAGAGCGCCCAAGCTATCCAGCCTTCGGGCAATGGTTGAGATAAAGCGGCGTTCACCTATGACGTTAGTGGTAACAGGTCTGAACACCGGTGCTGATGCTTGGTTTGTGCGATGCGATCGCCCAAGTCCTTGGATTGCGTTGTCTGCTCTCCATCCGGCTTCAAGCAGGTAGTGCGATCGCCTTTTACGATTCGCAGCGTTTAAATCGGCATGATAACTTCTGCCTGTCCCGCCAGCGTCACTGAAGATGAGGATTTGTTTGTCTCCCTGCATAAACGCAGCAGTTTCGGCAATATTCGCTCCACTGCCTCTATAATCTACAAACAAACGTCCAGATTCATCTTTTAACACCCGTTTGCTACGACCAGTAACTTCAGCCACTTGCTTGTTACCGAAGTGCCACAGCAATTGTTCTAATGCACCAGGGATTGGATCAAGACTTGCTAACTTATCGACTAAGGCATCTCTCAAAGTTACGGCTTCTTGGGAAATAACTGGAGAACCATCGGCATCAAAGACTGGCTCGGATCTTTCTTCTCCATCAACGCCAGAATGGATGGAATGCAGATGAATGGGGAAAGCACTCATCAAGTAGTCCATCACATATTCTCGTGGGGTCAAGTCAAGATTGAGATCCTTCCATTCGGAAGCCGGAACTTCATCAAGTCGTCGTTTCAAAAGTTCTTCATTAGTCGAAACTATTTGAATGACAATTGCAAGACCTTGGGCTAGATCCTGCTCAATCGCTTTGATCAGGGTAGGGCATTTCATGCCAGTCAACAGATGATTGAAGAATCTTTGCTTATGCGACTCGAACTGAGACACTGCGCTCATCTTCGCAGCACGGTTGTAAGTCTTGTCACCAGAGATATTACAAGCTTCCAGGGCTTTATCTAAATTATGGTGAATAACTTGAAAAGCATCAGAATAGCTGTTATAACTCCGTTCCTGCGTCGGTGTTAACTCAATTTCGAGAGTCTGGTACTCAACTCCCTCGAATGAAAGACTCCGCGCCAAATACAGACCGAGTGCTTTCAAATCTCTAGCCACAATCTCCATCGCGGCGATACCACCGACCTCAATGGATTCCACAAAATCCTCACGGGAGGTAAACGGGAAATCTCCAGTCTGCCAAAGCCCTAGACGATTTGTGTAAGATAGGTTGGAAACCTTCGTCGCTCCAGTCGCGGAGACATAGACAACCCGTGCCTGCGGTAAAGCATTTTGCAACCGCAGCCCAACAATGCCTTGCTGGGATGCTGCAACCATGCCCAGTTTACCCTCTTGCGCCATTGCGTTACCCATACTGTGGCACTCGTCATAGGCGATCGCTCCCTCAAAGTCCTTGCCTGCCCACTCAACGATTTGCTTGAGCCGACTTTTACCATTCTTTTGAGAACGTAGAGTAGAGTACGTGCAGAACAAAATCCCTTGGGTGAAAGGGATGGGGTCGCCAAGTTTGATATTACTGAGGTCAATGATATCTTTTTCACTACCTCCGAGCGCACACCAGTCTCTACGGGCATCTTCAACTAAGGCAGAACTCTTTGATACCCAAATGGCTTTTCTTCGTTTCTGACACCAGTTGTCGAGAATGATTCCTGCACATTGTCTACCCTTACCAGCACCAGTACCATCGCCCAAGAACCAGCCACGACGAAATCTAACAGCGTTTTCTGAGCTAGTTGCTGCTACAGTCACATTATCCCATGAATCATCGACAATATAAGACCCAGAAAGAAATTCACCGTGCGCCTGACCTGCGTAAATAACGCTTTCAAGTTGTGCTTCAGATAACAATCCTTGTGAGACAATGTTTCGCGGGAGATGCGGTTTGTAAGTGGGTGGTGGTGGCGAGACAAGCGCTAGGGCTGCACTTTCACAAAGAAGCGAGGGATGAGGTAAAGCGTCCTTGATTCGGATTCGCTGTGGGCGATAGGTTTCATATAAAGTATCTTTAAGTCCTTCTGTAGCAGACCATTCAACGACTTCGTATTCCAGAATAACCGCATCTGGAATTTCTGCGGAGGGTTCTGGTAAAGCGATCGCTGTACGCTTCGTTGGCAGTTTAACAACCTTCGCTGCAACGACAGCAGCTTTAATAGTTGCAGCATTCCATTGCGATGCCTGCGGCAACGTCAAAGACGAACGCCCAGGCAATTGCTGAATCAGTGCCAGTATTTCAGGCAGATTTAAAGTTTCGGTAATGCAAGGAATTTCGCTGGAGTCAGCCGGAACCTTGTCAATTACTGTGATTCTGGTGTCAATTTGCGTACCATGTTTTGAGTAAACCTTGCCGTTAACCCCGACCGACATTAAAACTCGTGCTTCCGAGTGCCACCTAACAAAAGTCTCTCGCCAGCTTGGGTTAGCCGGAGAAAACCAGTTAGCAGTAATTGTTACCAGCCGTCCACCGTCAGCCAGTCTTTGCAATGCCGAGTTGATGTGGCTCTTAGTTGCGTCGGGGTTGCGACTGTTGATTTTGGGAGATGCAGAGAAAGGTGGATTCATCAGCACAACTGAGGGCTGAGTCTTGCCAACCAGATAGTCGTTAATTTGTTCCGCGTTTACAGAGAATAATGGTGTGCCAGGGAATAATCGCCGCAGAATCTTACTTCTATCGGGTGCAAGCTCGTTTAGCATCAGACTTGCACTGTGCAGTTTAGCCATTTGTGCTAATAAACCAGTTCCGGCACTTGGCTCCAGAATCAAATCAGTAGCTTGTATAAATCCTGCTTTGGCTACCAGATAAGCAAGCGGCAGAGGCGTGGAGAATTGCTGAAGGTTTACTGACTCTTCACTACGGCGAGTATGCGTCGGGCAGAGGGCTACTAACTTCTCCAATTCCAATAATACTGTTAGCGGCGGCTCTAATAAAAGCTTGTAACCTTTTTGACGCAGATATAATATTTGCGCCACTTCCACTGCCTCATAAGCATCTTTCCACTGCCACGCACCGGACGCAGCAGTGCCTAGAAAGTAGCGATTCATCTGGGAAGAAACAGTTTTTGTAGAGAGAGGGCGATTATCTGTTAAAACTTTTGCAAGCTCTTGGGCAACATTAATAACTGACTGCCCATAATCGATTACTGCTTGCAAATCGAATAAAGAACCTTGGGTGAAAAGTTGCTGTACCATTGCATCACTCACAATATTATTTTTTCACCCTTGCTATGGCGAAGCCTTTCTCTTATTAATAAATGAGGCTATTACTAGCCTCATTTAAACTTTTAAACCTTCAGATATTTATTCTTCGGTGATCGAACGAGAATTAAAAAGCGAATTAAGCAGTTTTACACGGTCTATCTGGCTTGCGCTTGCCTGAAGACTTTACATCAGCCTTTTTAGTTTTCGGTGACTTGTTGGCAGCATTGTTAGCTTTGCTTGAACGAGTAGTACGTTTTGGTTGTGGTGAAATTTCTTTAACTGGAGGCAGTAATCTCAATGTAGGGAATGAGAGAATAACTGCTTCGTTACTGGTATGATGAACAGCTTCATCCTCTAGTGTCCAAGGATCTGGCAACTTTTCAAAAGTCCGAGCTTGTGGTGTGATTATTTCTGATACTGATGGAATTGTAGAAGCGGCTATATTTAGATTGCTAACTGGAACCACATTACTAGCGTAAGCAGCCGATACAAATAGTCCATTAATGAACTGGAATATAACGAGAGTAACAAATGCCCAAAAGATGGCTACTATTGCCAGGGTAAGTAGAGATTGCATATCCATGATTATTCTTCAACTAAGTATTTGTAATTTTCAACTGGTCTACGCAAAGCGTTCTTAACCTTTGTTCAAATGTGAAGCGTATTTGAACACATCCTCTCTTAAAGAGAGGACTTCACTCTAAATTTAGCGTAGCTTCTCTCTAATTTGACTCAGCTATATTTCTTCGTTATTTTAAAGCTTATTGATAAAATAGAGCAGCTTTTAGTATTTACCTATTTGAAGATTTCAAGTATTATAGTTATAAACTTATTTCCCAAAAATAAACATTGGGTGAAGTCTATGATTAAGATTTGATTGGTTAGCTAATTCTGGAAATAAAAGATTCTATTCAAACGAAAAATAAAAGTAGTCGTCACAATTAATTGAAAGTATGCCTAGCCCAACTACCGACTTAGAGCGCACAAACGCGAGATCCACACCCGCGTCTTCAACTTTGTATGTAAGCAGTGCGAACAACCCACACAACGAGAAACCTTTGGAGTTCGACGACTCTACTGTGAGCAATGCCGTCCGCCACAAGCACCCAAGAAATCGAAAGTAGTCCCTCTCAAGGAGAGAAAACCCAGAGCAATGAACTACAAGAGTGGGAAGGATATAGCTGGGTGATTTTTTGCCTCAAGGTTAAGAGCGATACCTTCTCTTCTCCTTCAGAGACGCACTCGTGAACGACGAACGCCAACGGAAAAAGCAGTTACGCCATCGCACGAAAGTGAGTGAAGCAGTGCGCTCATTGCCCTAACCTAACTCAAACTGGTAAAAAGTAACTCTACTGTTTAGGAGTCATTCAGGAGTTGCAAACTGTGCAAAGACCTCAGCCCCTGTCAGGTTCTTAGTTTCATTGGCAAAACATTGGGTTATAGCCGTGATGCAGGGTACTTGAAGATTTCGGCGACTGTGGTTTACGGGAATTATAATTAAGTTTTTGCCGACCAACGAACTACAAATGCACGTGCGTAGGCGAAAGCTCCCGTTGGAAACTGCTCGTCTTCAGGTGTGTGGGCTAATAATTGCCTTCTTTACCTAAAACTTGTATCTTTTGCTAGACAAGGCTTTTCCGACTTGAATCAATTTCATTCACTAGGATTGGATTTAAGTGGGATACAGGCCCAAGGAGAAATAAAGGCAGTTTAAGCGTAAGCTAAAAATAAAAGACTTGGGTGCTATGTCGATTCCAGAAATTTCTGAAGCAATAATACGTCATAACTCCAACGCTTCATCCTACAGTCGTGGTGAAGAATATTACCGCAGGGGTGCGATCGCCGATCTCAAAAAACGCGGTAATCTGATTCAAGCAGAGGTAGAAGGCGGCGAAATTACACCATATCAAGTCAGTATTCGTTTTGATGCAGGTGGAATTACCTCAGCAAGTTGTACCTGTTCTTATGATTATGATGGTTGGTGCAAACATATTGTTGCCACCTTATTAAGCTGTTCGCGTCAATCAGATAGGATTGAAGAACGTCCAACGCTAGAACAGTTATTAAATCGCCTCGATCTTCTTCAAACTCAGCGATTACTGCAAGAACTGGTGGAAAATAGACCAGAAATAATTGATGATATTGATGAGTTTGTCAGTTTGATAGATTTGCCAAAACCGCAAACAAAACAGCCTTCTACCCGTCAAAGCAAAATTGAGACGTCACCTTTTCGCTCTCATGTCAAGCGGATTTTGCGGGATGGATTGAAAGAATTAGAGTATGGTTCAGAAGAAGACCCATTTACAGATGATTTACTGGCTGTAATTGAGAAAGCGCGAGAGTTAGCAGAAAATGGAGATGGCAATAATGCGATCGCAATTCTCGAAACTATTACCGAAACTTATGCCCAAGAATGGGACGAGTTACTAGATTACGGTGGAGACAGTTATTCCATCGCCGAACCTCTTGATAGCGCGTGGACAGAAGCAATTTTGTGTGCAGAAATGTCTACAGGAGAAATAGTAGATTTGCAGTTGATGTTGGAATCATGGCAAGACGAAATCAGTGCAGACTTTAGTATGAGTTTAGAAGCATTGCGTCAAGGTTGGGATTATGAACCACTGCAACAAATTATGCAAGGAGATGATACCGCAGAACTTTGGGAAAATGAACGACCAAGCTTTGCTGATGATTTAGCATTGATTCGCTTGCAAATTCTTGAACGTCAAAATCGTTATACAGAGTATTTAAATCTAGCTTTAGTAGAAGAAATGACTCTGCAATACCTAACGCAATTAGCAGCTTTAGGAAGAGTAGAAGAGGCCATGTCTGCGGCTAAAATCCTGATGGAAAGAGCAGAAGAGGGTTTTGCCCTGGCAAAAATATTGCGAGAAGATGGGTATTTAGTTGAAGCGTTAGAAATATGCCAAGCAGGTATAAATTTAACAGGTAACTGTTTATATGAATTTGCTACTTGGACAAGTGATTTAGCCCAAGGATTAGAAGATAATGCCACTGCCTTAACTGCCAGCATCATTGCTTTTAAAATCAGACCATCGTTTCGAGACTATGGTAAGATTCAAGACTATGCAGGAGAAACTTGGTTGACGGTCAAACAAGATTTACTGCAAACACTACGAGATCAGCCAGATTGGGGAATAAAAGAAGCTCAAGTCGATATTTTCCTCCATGAAGGATTAATTGATGATGCAATTAGAACAGTAGAAAGAGATATTTATTATGCTTCAGAATTGGTTCATCGAGTCATGGATGCAGCAGTTTCCCATCGTCCAGATTGGGTAATTGATAACGCTCGCAGACGGGCAGAACCAATAATGGAACAAGGAAAAGCTGACCGTTATGACGCTGCGGTTAATTGGCTCAAAAAAGCAAAAGCTGCGTATCTCCAACTTGGGCAAAAAACTGAATGGTCTGCTTATCGCTCCAGATTAGAAGCGGCTCATGGGCGTAAACGGAAATTAATGGAATTATTTAAAGAACTGAATAAATAGTAGTCTGTCAAGCTAACTTTGACGGGTGAGACACCTCTTAAACATCTCTTTTTTCTCTGACTCTGTGCCCTCTGCGCCTCTGTGGTTCGTTCCTTTACCCTTCAAACTTCACTTAACAGACCAATAGTATGATTAATTTAGCAACTGATACCACAAAATTACAAATACAACTTGCGGATAAATACTTCAAATTACATCCTTCCATACAAAAAATTATCCAGTTATTTTCGGTAATTTATGCACCGATAGACAAAAATTCATTCGTAAGTTGTCTTAGTAAAATTGACGCTTTAGATGAAAACAATAAACCTTGGGTTACTAAAACCCTCAGTTTCCAAATTGATAAATTATTAAAAGCAGGCTTGTTAATACAGGAAAGCAGGCAAGGTGCTGAATGTCATCCTTTACTCACAGAAATAGCTACTCGCCATGCTGTACAAACCGGACAGTTTGAAATCCTCGTCACCGCAGTAGAGGAGAAGCTACCAATACGTACTCACTGGAACAGAGATTCTCGGATATTCTACAACTTACGCCAGTGTATCAGAGAAATCCGCATTGGTATTTATCGTCAAGACCTTAGTTTTATTAATCAGCAAATTGAAGCTTATCAAAAGTACAGTGATAGCGAAGAAAAAATAATAATAGAAAATATATTTGAGCAGATATACAATAATCCATTTGATGCAGATTGGTTTAACACCCTACCACAAGGATTATATGAAAGTGGTATATCCAGTATCCTCTTTAACTCAGCCTTAAAATTATCCGCTTCGGAAGATGCGTTGATGCTGCTAGAAGAAGAATGCTCTACACCTGGAAAACATTGCTCAGATTATCTACATCTGATTTTGACAGAACAACTGTTGTTACAGGGTTGTACCCAAGAAGCACAAGAAAGTCTAGAGCGAATATCAAATGAATATCAAAATAACGCTGCGATTTTTTGGGGTTGGTTAAGTTTTCTGCGAGGTGATAATGAACAAGCCATCAAATATTATAAAGATGCCCTGAAAGCCATCAAAAAGGCTACAGGCAAACGCCAAATATATTTCAATACAATTGGGGGCTTATTTTTTATCCTCGCACTTTTAAAAGATGGTTCAGCGCAAAGCCTCCGGGAAGCAAAAGAGTATAGCAGTTTGATGTCCCGTCAATCAGATCATTGGCTCAGGTTCACTTATGGCAGACTGAAAATGGTACTGCAAGTCCACCAAGGTGATATTACTCAAAAACAATTTGTAGTCAGCGGTCATATTTCTTCCGTAGAAGAAGAAAATAGCTTACAAACATTGTTTTGTTCGCTATGCCTTTACTGGATGGATGCTGAGAGTGCTAAAAAACGCTTACCTAATTTATTAGAACCATTGTATCGGCGATCGCTCGCCTCCGGTTATCACTGGTTAGCAATGGAAACCGCAGAACTCCTATCCAGGCTCAAACCTAGCAGTAACTATAATAAACTTGCAGAGGCACTGCGAGAAGATAGCAATATTCAAACCATCGTAGACTTAATTCGACCCCAAGAAGCTTGGGAAATGTGCCTCAATGCCTTAGCAAATCTTCAAAAAGAACCACAAACACCAGGAAAACCAGAATCTGAACTGCGTTTAGCATGGTTCATAACCTTCTATCCCAGCAGATGTGTCTTACAACCAAAGGAACAAAAAGTTAATGCCAAAGGAGAATGGAGTAAAGGTCGCCCCATAGCCCTCAAGCGTCTGAATAGTGCATTATCTGAGTTTGATTACATCACATCCCAAGATATGCGGGTATGTAGTTGTATTGAGGTATATAGTGAAGGCTATTACGGCAAAGTTGATTATACCTTCGGTGAAAAAGCCATCTCTGCTTTAATTGGACACCCGTTGGTTTTTTGGGAAGATACACCGACTATTCGTGTAGAAATTGTCAAGGGAGAACCGGAACTACTGGTTAAAAAAGAAAAACTTGGCCGTCTCACCTTGGAATTTTCTCCCAAATTACCAGAATCACAAAATATTCTGCATATCAAAGAAACTCCAACCCGCATCAAAGTCATTGAAATTACTGCCGAACATAGACGCATTGCAGAGATTATTGGTATAGATAATAAATTAAATGTGCCTGCCTTCGCCGAGAAACAAGTTTTAGCAGCCATAAATGCTGTCTCTGGGATTGTTACCGTACATTCTGACATTGGTGGCGGACTCGAAGGAGCAGAAGAAGTACCCGCCCAGACTCTACCCCATATTCACCTTTTACCTGCCAATACCGGCTTGAAAATCAGCCTTTTGTCGCGCCCCTTTGCCCAAGGAGGCCCCTACTATCGTCCTGGTACAGGTGGTGAAACAGTAATTGCCGAGATTGACGGGAAACGTCTGCAAACCAGACGAAATCTACCCCAAGAGAAACAGCTTGCCAAAGCTGCCATAAAAGCCTGTCCCACCTTGACGCGAACTGAAGAACAAGATGGTGAATGGGTTATAGTTGACCCAGAAGACTGTTTAGAATTGCTGCTAGAACTGCAAGCACTGGGAAGTAATGTAGTTATAGAATGGCCACAAGGAGAAAAACTGCGTGTTAGCCACAATGCCGACTTGAAAGACTTTAATTTATCAATTCAACGTCAGCAAGACTGGTTTGCAGCAACTGGGGAGTTGAAATTGGATAACGGCCTAGTGCTGGATATGCAGCAACTACTAGAATTATTAGAGAAAACGCCCAGCCGTTTTATCCCCCTTGGTGATGGTCAATTTTTGGCTTTAACTCAAGCTTTTCGCAAACGCCTCGACGAATTGCGGATGTTTTCGGAAAAGCATAGTTCATGTATTCGTTTTCATCCCTTGGTGACGTTAGGGTTAGAAGATTTTGTCGATGAGGTAGGTAAGGTAAAAGCAGATAAACATTGGAAGGCACATAGAGAGCGACTTAAGGAGGTGCAGAACCTCCAACCAGAACTGCCATCTACACTTCTTGCAGAACTACGTGACTACCAAATGGAGGGTTTTTGTTGGCTAGCGCGACTAGCACATTGGGGTGTGGGTGGTTGTTTAGCAGACCAAATGGGACTCGGTAAGACCTTGCAAGCATTGGCGGTCATTCTGAGAAATGCCCATGAGGGGCCAACCCTAATTATTGCCCCCACTTCTGTGTGTATGAATTGGGTGAGTGAAGCACAGAAGTTTGCCCCAACTCTGAATATTATTCAATTTTCTGGTGCTAACCGCCAAAAATTATTGGATGGGTTACAACCTTTAGATATGTTGGTATGCAGTTATGGTTTATTACAGCAAGAAGAAGTAGCGCAAATGCTTTCTCAAGTACAGTGGCAAACAATTGTCCTGGATGAAGCCCAGGCGATTAAAAATATGACCACTAAACGTTCTCAGGCAGCCATGAACCTAAAATCTAATTTTAAGTTGCTGACTACTGGGACTCCGATTGAAAATCACCTGGGTGAGTTATGGAATTTGTTCCGTTTTATTAATCCTGGGTTATTGGGTTCATTTGAAAGCTTCAATCAACGCTTTGCTACTCCTATTGAAAAATATCAGGATAAACTTGCACGTAATAAACTCAAAAAACTGATTCAACCATTTCTGTTGCGGCGGACGAAAAATCAAGTATTAGAAGAGTTGCCATCTCGTACCGAAATTCTGTTGCATGTGGAATTGAGTCGAGAGGAAAAGGCGTTCTATGAAGCGTTGCGCCGCCAGGCGATCTCTAAACTTACTGAAAGTGATGCAGAAGCAGGAAAGAAACATTTGCAGGTTTTGGCTGAGATTATGAAACTGCGTCGCGCTTGCTGTAATCCCAGCCTCGTTATGCCTGATACTGAATTACCCAGTTCTAAGTTGCAACTTTTTGGCGAGGTGCTGGGTGAACTGCTGGAAAATCGTCATAAGGCGTTGGTGTTTAGTCAGTTTGTTGACCATTTGCACATTATTAGAGATTATCTCGAACACCAAGGTATTAATTATCAATATCTAGATGGCAGCACTTCAGTGGCAGAGCGCAAAAAACGGGTGGATGCTTTCCAAGCTGGTTCAGGAGATGTATTTCTGATTAGTCTCAAGGCAGGGGGTACAGGACTGAATCTGACTGCGGCTGATTACGTGATTCATACAGATCCTTGGTGGAATCCCGCAGTGGAAGACCAAGCCTCAGACCGCGCCCATCGCATTGGGCAACAACGCCCTGTTACCATTTATCGTCTAGTAGCAAAGGATACTATTGAAGAAAAGATTGTGCAATTGCACCACCACAAGCGAGATTTGGCGGATAGCCTTTTGGAAGGTGCTGATATTAGTGGCAAGATATCAACGGAAGCCTTGTTACAGTTGATTAGCGAAGGTTAAGCTGTCAACCCCTTCTCTGCGAGACGCTGCACGAACGGGGAATTCAAAATTATGAATTTTGAATTCATAATTTTGAACCCCATAAATAAATTTAGGGGCTTGAGAAAAGGACACCTTTTCCTCTCTACGAGACAAGGATGTGATAGCATACCTTCAACAAATTTAAGTAGCATACCCAATCCATGAATCAAGTTCGACTCCCCAAAGTTAGCGTCGCCATGATTGGTTTGGTAGTTGCAAGCGTATTTCATGCTACTCCCGTCCTGGGAGCGATTCTAACTAGACAAGAATTTTCAGGTAATTTTACCTTAGTCGATGCTACTAGCCCATTCCTTACGAACTCTTTGCCAGAAGAGAGCGAATATTCGGGATTCGTGGTTTACTCAGAGTCCGGGACTTTGAGCGATTGGGAGCTATCCGTCAACAATCTAGACCTGAATTTGAATTCAGAATCTACTAATGGCGGTAACTTAACCCCAGATGTTGATTTTGAGCTTGATTCTAGGTCGAATTGGAATTTAGTGGTTGATTTTGGCATTGCTTTTGATGCTCCTAGATATACCTTAGAAAAAACTTCAAGCTCTGAAATTACCTTAACGGGTGAAGTGGGACGGGCAGGAACATACATCTATCAAGATTCTGCTGCCAATATTACCCTGAGTTCTTCATCTACATCAATACCAGAACCTACTTCCCTATTAGGTCTATTGTTTGGAGTTGGTGCAATTGCTGCCTCTAAAAAAGCTGGGGAGACTAAATCTAAAGCATGAATTAACTCGGCTCTTTACCAAAGCTTTATCGATCTACACCCCCACCAGGCAATCGCACACCACAGACGTACAGCTGCTATCCATTGTTACTGGAGTTTGGACTAATTTGAATTCAACCAGCAATTAAGAGAACAGCAAGACAAAGTTACCCAAGTTCCTGAAGAAACTGAGTCAAGTTGAAGCATGAGAAAATCAGCCGAAACTAAGCAGCAGTTGAGTCAGCTTTGTTAAGTGATTCTTCGGCTTTAGGTTTTTTAGATGCGTGTTTTTTGACAGTAGGATAACGCTTACGCAAAGGTGGCTGATGCCCTTGGGCACGCCCAGGTGATTTACCGCGAGTTTTAGGGGGTTGAGCAGGAGTGCCAATAGTGGCTAAAATTAGAGGAAAGGCTTGTGCTACACGTCCTGGAGACAGTTTATCCTGAGTCGATTGCCAGGGCAAGGGGGAATCAATACAGGCAAGTCTAGCTAGCCATAATTGCCAAGTTAACAATGGCATCAGGTCACTCCATCGCTCTGCTGCCTGCGTAGAACCAAGTTGAGGACGTGTCCAATATAACCTCTGTTTGGCAAATTGATACCAATGCTCTAGAGCAAAGCGACGGAGGTATTTTTGCCAGAGATCCTCTAATGGAGGCATTGTCGTTTCTTTCTAGGTGGACGACTATCATGCAGCGCTGCATAAATACTCGACCATTGGCGTCGAAATACCGGGCTTTGAGACAAGCTGACAAATGATGGGGTACTTGGACTTGTCAATACTGCATCCATCAATTCAAATACTGCGTCTTTGGCCTTGCCCAGGCAATCATACAGAGCTTGGCGGAATTTTTCTAATTGTGTCAGCATCATAGCTGTCAATGATTTATTAACAATATCCATTGACTTTACGGCAGTCAGTGTCATTACTGACTGCTTTTCTCTAGCTCTTTAGTCCAAACTCCAGTTGTTAACCCAAAGGAGCCACTGCCGCAGGTATGCGTTCCATATTGGTTCACTATCAGCTATCCCAATAGCCGAGCCGATTGTGGAGACTAGCTGTTGGTAATCTCTCAAAATTAAATAAACTTGTTTCAATTGACGTAGAAACGGCGATCGCTGGGGCTGAGATTGGGTGTACGCTGTGGGTTACAGGGTTTACACGAGGACTTAGCCTTCAAAGGGAGCATCATCGCTTCGTTAGCATAATAAAAAAGATAGATGAACAGTAAAAATAAATCCAGTAACTTTTATGAGTCAAACACAATCGGAACTAAAGCTACTGACTTTCGATGAATTTATTGAATGGTATCCAGAAAACTCAGAAGTACGTTATGAATTACATGATGGGGTGATTGTGGAGATGCCAAAGCCTAAAGGGGAGCATTCTGATTTAGGTGGTTTTTTGATTGAAGAATTACTGATCACAATTAGAGAGATGGGTAAACGCGGTATCTGGACTATACCGAAAGAATCCATTATTAAACCATTCCGAGAGAAATCAGGGTACGAACCGGATATTATTGTTTTAAATCAAGAAACTATTGATACCGAAACACGCTGGAAGAAGGAATCAGTTATCCATAATGCTAGTTCGGTCAAACTAATAGTTGAAGTAGTGTCAACCAACTGGCAGGATGATTATTACGATAAGCTTCGTGACTATGAAGCTATGGGTATACCTGAATATTGGATTGTGGATTATGCAGCGTTGGGTGGACGTGTATTTATTGGTAGTCCCAAAGTTCCGACTATTTTTGTCTGTGAACTTATTGATGGTGAATATCAAATGACACCCTTTAGAGGAACAAACCTTATAGTGTCTCCTACTTTTTGTCAGTTCAATCTAACCGCACAACAAATTTTTGACTCGGTGATGTGAACTTTTTGAACTCCAAAAGATTGTCAATGCCAGATTTTTAACAGTTTGGTATTAGTGAAAAACAGTTCAAATCTGATAACGAAGCATCAAGATGGTTAGACAAATTAACAAGAATCGAAAAACCTGATTTTTCCTTAGGTAAAAATTTGGTTTATGATTTCATTGACTTGCCCAGAAACATAGTCCAGTTTCAAGTCAATCTTAGCCTGTAACTTCTGTGCGATGGCTTCTATTCGAGAGACTTTGCCAACGGCAACCCTTATTTGTCTGAGATACACCAAGGTTAAAATTATTTGTTCTGTAACAGATAGTTTTGGTTTTCGACCTCCACCGCCAGCAATAATTCTAATTTTTTTTGATTCTTGTAAAGCTTGTTTTTCATAATTTAATTGTTCGGCATTTTTGATTAATTGTTGTAACTGTTCATACTCCAGGCCAATTAACCTCCGTGTTTCTTTAGGATTTTCTTCAATGTGCTTCAGTATATCACTCATGTTTATGTGTCAAAAAACTTCTCTAATGTTCTTTTATCACAGAATGATACTATTTTGGAGATGTCTAATATAGATGATCAACGCCCAATTACTAAGAGCGCTTTTCAAGAATATGACATGCTAAATGTAGACGGAAAGCGGCCAATTGACCCTAGTGATTTAGAGGTTGAGGACATCCTTGACATAGATGGTGAACGTCCAATTGCTAAGAGTAATTTCCAAGTTCAGGATACTTTAGAGATAGATGGTAGTCGCCCAATAGGTTCAGATAAGACTGTTGAAGCAGAAATACCAACAGATTATGTAGACTAGAAACACGACTTTCCTTGACCACCGGACTACATACACCAATTATTTAGGTTCAGGGGATTAGGGATGGCATAATTTCTGCCACTCCCCTGAATAATTACGACTTTTTATGATTATTAATAGCAATGAAGGTCTTGATTAATTAGCAAACTGCTGCTGTTTTAAAGGGATGATAATCACAAATGTTGTACCCTGATATGGAGATGAAATGCATTCAAGGGTTCCATAATGATTTTTAGTCACAATTTGATAACTAATTGACATACCCATTCCTGTACCTTTACCAATTGGTTTTGTAGTAAAGAAGGGGTCAAAAATACGTTGTTTTATTTTTTCCGGTATACCCAGACCATTGTCGGAAATTTTAATCGCAATCTGATTGTGATTAATTATTTCTGTGCGAATCTGAATCACGCTAGGAAATTGTCGGATTTGCTGTTGAGTGTGTTGCTCATCTCGTTCTTCTAAGGCATCAATAGCATTAGTTAAAATATTCATGAACACTTGATTGAGTTGACCTGCATAACACTCAATTAGAGGTAAATTTCCATATTCCTTAACAATTTCAATTCCTAGACAATTAGGTTTTCTTTTGAGGCGATTTTCTAAAATTAATAATGTACTATCGATTCCTTCATGAATATCAACTGCTTTATATTCAGCTTCATCTAGACGAGAAAAATTTCGTAGAGAAAGGACGATTTGCCGAATACGCTCTGCTCCTATTTTCATGGAAGATAGAAGCTTCAGTAAATCTGCAATCAAAAAATCTAGGTCGATAGCTGCAATCTGTGATTGAATAACAGGAACAGGATAAGGATAGTATTCTTGATATAAGTTAATCAAATTCAGTAAGTCTTGAATGTAATCATGAGCAGGTGCAATATTGCCATAGATGAAGTTAACTGGATTATTGATTTCGTGAGCAACACCTGCTACTAGTTGTCCCAAAGAAGACATTTTTTCACTTTGGAGCATTTGGGTTTGAGTGCGTTGTAATTCAAAGAGCGCTAACTCTAGTTGTTGAGTTTGTTGTTTAAGCTGCATTTCTGATTGTCGCAGTGCTTCTTCGGCAATTTTGCGATTGTCTGATTCAATTACCAGTCGCACGAAGTCAGTAATTGAACCAATAAAACTTTCTTCTTCTAGTGTCCACTGACGCTGAGTTGCCAGATGTTCACAACAAACTACACCAATTACCTGCCCTTTAGACCAAATCCTGGCATCAAGCATTGAGGTAATTCCCAGTGGGGTCCACCATCCGTTTCTAAGACGCCATCTATGTAAGTCTTACAAAGGCAACATAATTGCAAATTCAGTTCCTTGATTGAGTATGGAATTAACCTCCATTGCTCCACCATGCTTTTCTACTACAATTTGATAAGCGATCGCCAACCCCAGTCCAGTACCTTTACCAACTGTTTTGGTTGTGAATAGATAATTAAAAATTTGTTGTCTCACCTCCTCTGTCATGCCAATGCCATTATCGGCAATCCGAATCGTTATATATCCAGGGGTGGACATCTCTGTAAAGATGTTGATTGCTAGGGAATCATTCACTCGCTTGCCCTGCTGCCAAACATCTTCTAAAGCATCTACAGCATTAGCTATTAGATTCATGAACACTTGATTGAGTTGTCCTGGATAGCACTCGACCTTTGGTAAGGAAGCGTATTTTCTGACGACTTTAATTTCAGGTCGCTGTCCCAACCCTTTAAAACGATGTCGTAGAATTAATAATGTATCGTCAAGTCCCTCATGAACATCAAACTTAACCTTTACAGATGTGTCAATCCGGGCAAAGTTTCGCAGCGACACGGATATTTCTTTAATTCGTTCTGTGCTAACCTGCATGGAATTGAGGAGCTTGGGCAAATCTTCTAAAAGAAAGTCTAAATCTGTTTGAGCGATCGCATTCTGAATGACAGGCGGTAGTTGGGAATAATTTTCATGACATAATTGCAGGACATGAGTGAGATCAGCAATATACTCTTGAGCAGGATGAATATTGCTAACAATGCAGCTGATGGGATTATTCATTTCATGTGCTACACCTGCTACCAATTGACCAAGCATTGAAAGCTTTTCTTGTTGCACCAGTTGTATTTGTGCCTTTTGTAACGCTGTCGTTCGCTCTGTAACCATTTGTTCAAGATTATCGGTCAATTGCTTCAGTTGCAAATGTATTCGCACTCTGGCAATCACTTCCGCTTGTTCAAAGGGTTTGGGAATGTAATCAACTGCTCCTAACGAGAACCCTTTCACCATATTTCCAGTATCAGCCAAGGCTGTCATAAAAATAATTGGGATGTTTTGCGTTAATGGATCAGCTTTAAGTTTTTGGCAAGTCTCAAACCCATCTATTCCCGGCATTTGCACATCTAACAAAATTAGAGCAGGTGGTTTATGCTGCACCATTTCGATCGCACTTTCTCCATCTTCGGCAACTCTAACCGCAAAACCTGCACTTTTTAGCGCTTGTGATAATACTGACAAATTAGTTGGATTATCATCAACAATTAACACAAAATCAGGGTTTTTCATGGTTATCAAATGTTTTTTATAAAATGAATTAACAAGACCAAAAATCTTATTAAGGATTATTTACAGTTATTTGGACTGGACTATCAATTGATTTAATGCCTCTCGCAATTTCCTGATTTGGAAATTTTCGGCAAGTTGGATTACTTGTTGAGCAAAATCAAAATAAACAGGATGATTACTCTTTAAGTTATTGGCTTCATGCAATATTCCATCAATATTGCCATCTTTTGCTAACTCATACAAGTTAGTCAAAATCTCAATTGAAGGTAAAGAGAGATTCTGAGAATCTGACTGAATATGAGTTTGATTGCACTTTGAATAAACTTCCGATTCTGGTGCATAAATCCATACCAAATTTAATTTTAATCGTAGTAATTCCAGCAAAGTTTCAGCGACAACAGGTTTAGATAAGAAAGCATCCGCCCCAACATCTAAACTACGATTTTGATCGCTGTCAAACACACTTGCAGAAGAAGCAATTATTGCTACGTTTTTTAACTGAGCAGATTGCTTGATGTACCGAATCAGCTCAAAGCCATCCATTACAGGCATAACTAAATCAGTAACGATCAAGATGTAACAGCCCGATCAATCCCCTCTTGTCCATTACTAGCTTCTATTAACTCAAATCCAATTGGTTCTAATAAATTAAGGATTACCGAACGGTTTTCCCACTTGTCATCTACTACTAAAATGCTGCGTTTTTTGCCTTGATAGCCTGTAATAGCTCCTTGTTGCATTACTCGGGGTATGAGTATCATCGGCTCAGAAAACCGGGTTAAGCTTAAAAGCCTTATTAGGTAAGGATTATGACGATACAGCACTTTGCGCGACTAACTGGTACAGTAGCAGCAGTGAGAAAAATAGTTTTGGAGTTGCTGGCTGGAGCATAAGAGGACTCCTAGTGACAACAGTTGTACGACTGCCAAAATATTTTTCGGTGAAAACTTCCTGATAAATGCTTTGAGTTGCCACCAGAGATGTTCTATGGGGTTAAATTCAGGTGAATACGGTGATAAATAAACTACCCTTGCGCCCACGGACTCGATCATTTCAATAATCCCCTTCATTTTATGTGCTTTGAGATTATCCATTACCACTACTGC
Organism: Nostoc sp. PCC 9305; assembly: GCF_963920915.1. Classification (NCBI taxonomy): domain Bacteria; kingdom Bacillati; phylum Cyanobacteriota; class Cyanophyceae; order Nostocales; family Nostocaceae; genus Nostoc; species Nostoc sp. PCC 9305. Next base: position 1,071 of record NZ_CAWUDN010000020.1, on the reverse strand, counting down.
CCCTTTCCACAATTTCGGTAATAGCTCTTGTACCACAAATTTCTTGAAGTCTTCTCCATTCATTGATTGCCCTAATGTCTTAAGTGCCAAACGGCGATTACCTAAAAATCTTGTTAGTACTTACACCAAGTGATTGTCTAGCCATCTGTTTATATTCATCCAAGTCTGACTTCAGCGCAAATTCCGCGATGGCTATTGGATAAGAAGCAGCCAGTTCAATCACTTGTTCTGCCATCTTCGACCAAATACGTCCACCTGATGAGGCGTATGCTGATATCAGCTTATTCAGAGCGTCTTCACCAAAAGTGCGGTAATGGGCGACAAAATCACGGGCTGGGTCAGTGACGGCTGCCTCAGTCCAGTCAATGAAGCCAGTTACTTGTACTTGGGCATCAATCAAAATATGCCCAGCGTGTAAATCACCATGAGTTAACACTGTTTCTTTTGCCCAAACCTCATCCTTTTGGAGCCAAGATTGCCAACGGTTCCACAACTCTTCACCAACACCAAACTCATTCTTCACTGCATCCATCTTCTGTTTCATCGCCGCACGTGCTTCTTCAGCGGTTTCAATGGGAAGACCAATTGCGCGTGCTTCCTCAATGCTAACTTGATGAAGAGAGGCAATCCCCTTAGCTAGCGATTTATGAAACTGATCAGGTGGATTTGCTGGATCAATTTCCCACACATAAACTTTTGCTTCTGAGTCAATTGTGCCTGTTGGCACACCGTTTAATGCCCGGTAAGCAATGAGTTCATCTGTGCAAATAGTCCATTGTGGCACTTCCACATTGAGAAGAGGGGCAATCAATTCCAGCGTGCGTTTTTCCTTATCCACCGATGGTAGAACATCCTCCCGCCGAGGAAGACGCAAAATCCAGCGTTCTCCATCAGTGTTCCTTGCTAACACAACTTGAAAATCAAGACCCGATTCATTAAATTGCAGTGAGTCTTCTTGGATAGTCAAATTATGCTTGTGGGCTAGTTCAAGCACTTCCTGCTTTGATTTTGTCTTTTTAACCCTCTTTTGTCACTCTAGGCAGAGGAAAAATAGAAATAAGGGATATTGAA